>JALHTX010000392.1 GCA_022866015.1 Thermoplasmatota archaeon | reverse complement strand
TTATTAAATGCACGAAAACCATTCTGGCTATCAGTAACATATCCACCGTTGCCAAAACTAGTTGTATAATCTAATATATTTTTCCCTATTTTTCTCCAACCCGGCATTTCTGTACCATTACCAGATCTGAAACCTACAATTATATCATTACCGTTATTTTTTAAAATTTTTAAAACGGATGGTATTTCATCTGGGTTATGTTGTCCATCGCCATCGATAGTTACTATATAATCATAATTTTTCTCTAACTCATATTTGAAACCATTTTTTATAGCTGTACTTTTCCCATAATTTTTTTTATGTGAAATAACTTGTGCCCCTGCGGCTTTTGCTATTTTGGCGGTATCATCGATACTACCATCATCGATAACTAAAACTTTATCTACGTGATTTTTAACCTTTAGAACAATACTACCAATAGTTGTTGCTTCGTTATAACATGGAATTATTGCAAGTGTGGTATTATTTTTTTTATTATTCATTTTTATAGTTCCTCCTATTTTTTTATTTTATTTTTGCTGCTAGAGCTCTTGCTCTATTTCCAACAACTAGGCATTTTGCCATATCTTCCATTTCTTTTGCTTCTTGTTCGTTTGAGATTTGACCAACTATCATCATTTTTTATCGCTCCTCGAATACTATTTTGTAATAAGGGTTTAAAAGGTGTTGTTGTACATGTCTAGCCCTGTTTCTTTACATTTGTTATCGTAATTAAAAAAAGTGTTAAAAATTAGATATTTTATTCTTCTTTTCCAAAAATGTTTTTTATCATCCATTCAGGGTCAAAAGGAATATGGTCCTCATATTTTTGACCAATACCGATGAATAGTAGTGGTTTACCAATAGTATAAGCGACGCTAAGGGCACTACCACCTTTTGCATCTGTATCTATTTTTGTAAGTATTACTCCATCGATTCCGCATACTTCGTTGAAACACCTTCAGTTCTTAATAAATATATTATTATATATTTCAATCAAGTATTATTTGTAATATAAAAAAATATATGTACTAAATAATTTATAAAAGAAATGGATGCAAACAATTGATAAAAAAATTTTAATGTTCAATATCAGAGAAGTTCATTTCTCAGATATACCATATGATATGGATGATTGCGATTTTCTAAAATTCCAATATTGTAAAAATAAAGTTGATGTTAAAGGATTTACTCGTAAAAAGGAATTAACTATTGTTATAGATTTAACTCAGAATTTGGATACTATTTGGCAGAATATGGATAAAAAACAAGTTAGATACCGGATAAATCATGCACAAGACATTGGCATTAGAATTCGGAAAAATGAGGAGTATGATAAGTTTTTTCAGATGTATCGATTATTTATAAAAAAAAAAGGTATAAAATCTTTATTTAATGTATTTGGAGTGGGATCAACAACCCTTGAATCTATGAAAAAGAATGGTACTTTATTTGTAGCTGAATATAATGGTGAAATGTTAGTAGGAACTCTATGCTTGGAAGATGGTTCTCATATTGAATCTTTGTTAAGTGGTTCAAAAAGATTAGATGCAGACGATAATAAAAAGAAAATAATATCTTGTGCTGATCGTTTAATTGATTGGGAGATAATAAAATATGCAAAAGAAAAAGATATAAGAGAGTATGATATGAGTGGAATTTGGTCTGAAGAAGAAGTAGCAAAAGATACCTGGAAAGCAGGTATTAATAATTACAAATTAGCTGTAGGTGGTAAGGTAGTAACTTGTTATTCATATCAAAAAATTTATTCAAAGATTTTTAGACTCATAAGTTATATTTATGGTTTAAAAAATTTAGGTAGGCAGGTATAATGATGGTAGATTTTAACAAGGAATTAAACAAATTTTATCTTAGATATATACTACATCTTAACAAAGGAATACAAATATATCTCAAAAATGAAATAAATTCATTTATTTAGGGTTTAATATGCCGCTAAAGCGATTGATAGGAAAATTTTTAAGGTTTATATTCACAACTAACCGTGCGATTTGGTTTGAAAAGGATTTAACTGGAGAATTGATAGATTATCAAGCAAAAATCCCCGTTGAGATTGATATGAATTCTACTAGTCAAACAATAGAGTGGTTAAAGAAACAGAAGGAGAGCTGGGTGACAAATCCCCAAGAAATTACGGCTGCTCTTACATATAACCATTGCTGGCCGTCTGTCCGTACTAATGGAGAGACAATTGGATGTATAAAAATAGGTTTTAATAATCCTTATATTGTTGATTATAACAGAGTAATCCAATTACCTGAGGGAATGGCTTTTATTTATGATACATATGTTTTAGAGGAAATGCGAGAAAAAGGTGTGGCTAAGTATCTTATTTCACAAGCTAATAAATTTGTCAAATCCCAAGGGTATACTAAAGTTGGATGTCATATTCCTCCATGGAATAAAGCTTCGATAAGTGCATATGAAAAAATGGGGTTTAAAAAAGTAAAATATATAAGAAATATTAGATTGTTTGGGTTTTCTATTCTAATAGCAAAATCTCCTTGGAATTTTTCATTTTTTACGAAAGGTAAAATAATAAAGGGGTACGTTCCATATGGATGAGTTTAAAAAAACTTTAGTCAATATAAATAATCATAAATATATCATTGATAAAATTGAAACATTTGAAAAACTTTCTGAAATAAAAAGTGATTGGGAGCGAATATTTAATTTGAGACAGGAAATACCTCTTCTTTTCTCATTTGAAGTATTCAGAATCTATTATGAACTAATTATCAAGAATTTTAATAAAGTAAAAATGGAGATCTATGTTATAAAAAATGAAAATAATAAAATTGTTGCAATTTTTCCGTTTACTTTTGAAATAAAAAAATATTTTAGTTTTTTATTATTAAGAGAATTGTTAGTGAAAGATGAATATCTGATTGGATTTTATTATTTTCTTATAGATCCTGAAGAAAACCCGGAGGTAATTTTTGAAATATTTTTTAAATATCTTAAAGAAAAAAGAAGGAAATGGGATATTATTAATATATATTCTATAGCTGAAGATGAAAAATTTTTAAAAGTTTTTAAATCAATTGTTAAAAAATATTACAAAATTGACGAAAGCGAAACAAATACGCTTGTTATTGATTGCCATAGAGAATTCGAGGATTATATAAAAAATGATCTAGATAGTAAAGATATTAGAGAACTTACAAGAAAATGTCGACGGTTGGATGAACAAGGGATAGTAATGCTGGTGGAAATTAAGGAACCGCAGGAAATTGAAGCGGGCTTATCGTGTTTCTATGAGATTGAAGATAGTGGGTGGAAGGGAACCGGGCAGACCTCTTTAAAGCGTTCTTATTATGGTGAGTTCTATCAAAAATTAGCCTTAAATCTTGCTCGGGAGGATAAGTTCCGGTTATATTTTTTGAAAGTAAATAATGAATATGTCGCTGGAATTTATGCGGTTATTGACCATGGGATTCTTTATTTGATTAAAATTGGTTATTCAAATGCATTTTCTGCGTTTTCTCCATCAAATGTATTGTTTTATCGAGTTTTTGAAAAACTATTTACAGAGAAAAAAATTGTTAAAATTGATTTTTATGGTCCGTATTATCATTATCAAAAAATTTTTGGAAAGCAAACAAGGAAAATAAATAATATTATTATTTATAATCGGAAAGTTCTTCCAACTATAAATTATATTTTTTTAAAGATTCTAAGGAAGTGTAAATATCCTTTTCAAGATGATTCAATAAGAGGAAAAATATTTGCTGGAATTAAAAAACATTTTTTATATATGAAATAATACATAATGAAGGTATATAACGTATATAACGGGAAAAAATGTACAGTATATGAAAAATAGAAAAAAATTAATGTGATCCTATGTGTCAAATAAAAACAATTAAAGAGATGGGAGTTGATGATGCTTCCCTTAAAATCAAAAAAAATTTCGGAAATGTATTACGAATCAGTGGAATATTTCTCTTTATTCAGGAAACAAGAAAATTTAAAACAAAGAAAATTTTTTCACAGAATAAGGATTCACAAGATTTACCTTCTCCCACTATGAGTGATTTAAAACCAGGAGATCTTGTTAGGGTTCGTTCCAAAGAACAAATCCTGAAAACTCTAGATAGTAATAATAAGTTAGACGGGTGTTTTTTCATGGATGAAATGTGGCAGTATTGCAGGAGTCAACATAAGATATTAAAGAAAGTGAATTATTTCTTTGACGAACGTGGAGCAAAAATGTACAAAACTAGGAATATTGTACTCCTTGAGGATGTTCATTGCTCAGGAAAACAGGGAAATCTAATGCCTAGATGTGATAGAAATTGTTACGTATTTTGGAAAGAGGATTGGTTAGAAAAAATATAATAGAAAGGTGAAATCTTGACTTTAAATCTATATCTTGAAGACAGTTCTTACATTAATACTTGGATAGGTGCTTATGAAAAAATAGGTTTTATGAAAGTAAAATATAAACTAAATTTTAGATTTTTTAGGGTTCTAAATCAGATAGCAAAATCTCTCGGGAATTTTTTAATGTGTACGAAAGATAAAATATTAAAGGAGAACAACTCATATGAATCAGTTTAAAAAGCTTTTAATCTATTTTAAAAAACTCATTATAAAAGAGATAAACTATATATTAAAAAAACCTACTCAAGCTTTATTTTTTATTACATACAGGTGTACAAGCCAATGTAAGATGTGTACTATATGGCAGAAGGGTGAAATAATTGATACACAAAAAGAATTAACACTAGAAGATTGGAAAAAGTGTGTCGATATGCTTGGTCCAAAGAATCTCACATATGTCGAACTATTTGGTGGGGATATATTATTGAGAAAGGATGTTACTATACCTTTAATACAGTATATTAAAAAAAGAAATAAAAAGACTATGGTGGAATTTCCAACTAATTGTAATTTATTAGACAAAGAGACTGCGATATCTCTTGTAAAATCCGGTATGGATACAGTTTATATATCGCTCGACGGTCCAATAGAAATTCATGATAAAATGCGAGGAAAACATGGAACTTATACTAATGTACAAAAAGCAATAGAGTACTTTGTTGAAGCAAAAAAGAATCTTGGAAGTAAAACACCTGAGATTATTATTAATACTACAGTAATGGCAAACAATGTGGAAAACTTTGAGGCTATTATACCTATTGTAAAAAAGCTAGGCGTTGATGGTATAGAATTTGAATATGTAGGAGAATTCAAAGAAAGCAATATTAAAAACACAATTTTTCATGGTATGAATCCAACTCCTTTTTATATAACGCAAGGTTCTTCTAATTTATTAAGCAGAGAACAGGCTCATCTTTTGAAGAAAAAAATGAAGAATGTCCGGGAATTAGCAAAAAATTATAAAATAAAAATTTCTACCAGAGTAATAGACTCTTTAACTATAGATAATCTTATCAATGGTACAATTCCTAATAAAAGGTGTTTTATATCAAGATATCTTATAACAATTGATCCATTTGGAAATGTAATGCCTTGTTTTCATTGTAATAATTATATTTTGGGTAACATTAAAAATGAAACTTCTTTTTCAATACGTAATAGTAAAAAATATCATAATTTTTTAGAGTTTCAGAAAAAAGGGAAAATAAGGATATGTGAAAACTGTATTAGTGGAGTTAACAGAAATTCTACATTATTACAAAATCTCCATAGAGATATCTATTTTAGATTAAAGGGTAAAGGATTTGACGAACCATGAATAAATTATTTGATTGGTATAAACTATAAGAGGATGAGGTTAAATCCAAATTAAGAATATCAAGAAATTCAGGAGAATAGGTTATTTCTTACTTCCTTAAAATAATTAGGTATATCAATAAAACATATGTGTCATATTAAAAAAATTATTTTCAGGTTTTATTTAAAAAATTCTGGAACCTGGTATATATTAATATGTCTGATCTAAACAATTTACATTGGTTTATAATATTATTACTACCTGATAGATCAAACCTTCCAAGATACATGCAGTTGTTGATTTTGTGATCTATTGGTAATTTATTTTTTCTATACTCAGTTGTTATCCCTAGTTTTATTCCTATCTCTTTTGATATTTTTATGATTTCATCTGAGTAATTTCCATTTGGATATGATATTGCTATTGGTGTTATTCCAGTAATTTCGTAAATATATTTTTGTGCGTCTATTATTTGTGATTTAATTTCATTTGTGGAATAGTTTGTTAGAATTGCATGGTTTTTTGTGTGGTTACCTAGGAATACATATTTTTCTTTAGAAAATTCTTTTAATTCAGTTTTGGTAAATGGTCTATCTATATCGCTTTTTGGTTTTAATGCTTCTTCTCCGAATTTTTCTATTAGATATTTTTCTATTTCTTCACTTGTTTTTGATTTTAACAGGTTTTGTTCGTATAAGATTTCTTTTTTTGATATTCTAGATTTTATTCTTTCTCTGTATAAAATATCCCACCAGAAGCATTTGTTTTGTTTTACATGATTTGTTGATATAAAAAATAATGCAGGAATTTGATATTTTTTAAGAATTGGCAGCGCATAATTATTGTTATAATATCCGTCATCAAAGGTTAACATAATATATTTTTTGTCATTGCTTAAACCATTTAATATATCATTAGGGGATACAAATGTGTAATTTTGTTTTAAATAATATTCTATAAAGTGGTGAAACTGGTCTTTGGTTATCCATGTTTGTGGGTCTACAAGATTTTGATTGATTTCTTTTTTGTTATAAAATAATCCATGTAAATTAAATATGATTAATGAGTTTTTTTCCTGGAAGAATCTGAGATAGATCTCAGATAATATTAGATCTGGTAGTTTAACAAGAGATATTATTCTTTTTTTCAATTTGACATCTCACAGTGTATATATTTATTATATGTTTGTTTTGGTTATTTTATAATTTTTATTTAAACATAATTAGAGATAGGATTCTAACTAAATTAGTTTTTGTTTTGAAGATGAATAAAAAAATAAAAACGAGCCTGGTCGGTTTTATTTTTCTTAGTCTTCTTTCCAGTCATATGGGATGTTTCTATATTTATCAGAAACCTCTTTTATTTTCACCAGATATCCTTTTTTTGATATTTTTACAACGGCGACCATATTACCACCTTATATTATAATAGATATTCTTTTATATAAATATTTCTATAAATATTTTAACGTTATTTTTCTTATTAAAAAAAGAAAATTTACTATGTTAAATCCATATGCCGATTTCAGGTATAACTAGATCCATTGTAATATGCAATAATATAGCCCACATACCCATAATCCATATCGGTTTAATTTTTATATGAGAAAAAAATTTTATAACAAAAAGACCAAAAAAGGCTATTATAAATAAAATTATGTGCAACAAGTCATGATATGGATATATATCACAAATTGATGACCATGCATAAGTCAAATAGTATATTATTAACGGAAAATCTGGAATAATACTAAATGATATACAAGCAAATGCTAGGAGAAATAGTTTTATAGATTTATCATTTTCATTAAAGTAATCTTTAAAGTAATATCTACCGATGATAAACAATGCAAATCCTGCTATTATATGTGGTATAGCTCCAGGCATATCATTAACGTCTATTATGAATTAGTATTATTTTTGTCTAAAATCCTTATTTTTTTTTTTATTATTCTAATGTACAGTTATCCATAGATAAAGCTCTTCATACGAATAGTCTATTTTTTGTTTAATAATATCTTTATAATCCTTAGTATAGTTATAACTATCTGTTGATGTTTTAAAGAGTAGAAACGCAAGTGTTAGATTTTCTCCTTTTTTAGAAATTTTAAAAGTATAGTTGTATTCCCATTGTGGTTCCCATTCTTTATCTATATTTTTATCAGTATGGTTTAACGTTATATTGATTTTATCTACGAACCATGCATTATCATATGATATTGTGTTTTCATTTGTTGATTCATTAAAAGTAATTGTTTTATTTATAAGCCATACTTCTATAGTATAGTTTATTGTTTGATATTCATGGTTTGTAAGACCTATAATAATTGTTTTATTTTCTCCAACAGTAATATTACGAGGGTAGTTTGTAGTGTTTCTATTTGGTCCAAGTATGTTAAAACCTGTAAATTTTTCACCGAGTCTTGGAGTTGTTATCTCAAAAATAAATATCGTAGCAGTTACTATAATTAGAATAATTAATATGATAATTAGTACTTTATCTAACTTACCTTTTGATTTAAAATTATTTTTTAATTTAAGTGAATTTATATCAATAGATAAAACTAATCTTTCATCAGGCACAGTTTTGAACCATCTATATAATGATATAATCCCAATGCTTATTTCAAAAATAAAAATAGAGATAAGGGCTGATTCTGTTTGTATTTTACCAGCAATAAAGTATAGGGCGATTCCAGTAATAGCAACAATTCCCAGTGATATACCAAAACTTAGAGCGATTCGTTCTATAAAATCTATTACTTCGTCTGTTTTTTTAGTTGGAAATAGAACAAAGAGTAGTAGATAACCAGGTACAAAAAGTAAGAATAATAAACCTAAAAAAATTTTTAGTGTATCATTTATGTTCAATAAAATTATTGGAATTAGAATAGCACTACATAGCATACATAGGATGATGTCTACTGGATATTTATCAAACAAAATTTTCATTTTCGTAGTTTAGATAATTAAAAGGCTTATTATTCTTTTTCCTATAAATAAACTAAAGACGATGAAAAACAGAAAAATGAGAATATTCATTCTAATTCTAAGATAAGAAAGGATAAAAGGGTCTGTAAAAACTTTTACTATCAAAAACCCTATAAATATTAATATAAAAAATATTTCTGCTATAGCATCAAAGGTCAGAAAGAAAATAATTATCATCCATGCTGCCATGAATAGAGTTATTTTTTCTGATATCAGCATTTTTTTGTCTCCAATTTATCTCTTTTTTTTAATAAGATTTAGATTATACTTTATTTTTTTTCTATCGTAAGTTGTGTTATATATCCGAATTTTTTGGTTTAATATGCGTGTTATCATAGTTATTATTGCACTACTAGTTGGACCGGGATACTGGTGATATAGTTTACTATAATTGTCGTCAGGTTTAAGGTTTTCTATTTCAAGATGCCATCCATCGTTTTTTATTTTTTTGAAAGATATCGATTTAAGTAGATTCATTCCTACAAATAGTTTTAATTTTTCTTCTAGGTTTTCTATTGTTATATTTTTAAAAGCATTATCTTTTTCTATTTCGTTTAGCAACTTTAGACCTGAAGGTGGAACTGATATGCCTAGGGTTTTTCCGCCTTGTGCTATTAGGATAATATTATCATCTTTTATTTCTGGGATTTTTAGTACACCTGATTTATTTGGTGGTATGAAGATTCTTTCTTCAGTGAGAAATTCTGATTTTGGTAAAAAAACAGCATTTCCCTGAAGATTTAATTCTTTTATTATTTTGTTTACCGTGTCTATATTTACTTCTACTAGGGAATCACTTATCTTTTTTGGTATGCTTTTTTCTGTTATTATAAATATCATTATAAGGCCAAGAAATATAAATATAAAACCAATTTTTATATTAAGATTGGTAGGATTAATGAGAAGAATGGCTCCTATGATTATGAAAATTATTCCGATTATTTTTGCCCTTGTATAGGAGTTGTTTAATAGATTATTTAGATTTATTGTTTTTTTTATTTTAATTTTTTTTGTTTTAATTTTATGTTGTATTATAGTATAATCCCCCAATATTTTTATATAGTAGAGTTTATAGAATTTAAATATTTTCATTATTATTTAATAACTAATATTTTATTAGATTGTGTTATATATTAATATTTCTATTGACCAGGGTTCCAGGTTTTATTTAGAAATAAAGCTATATTACATATAACTTTTATGTAATAAATAATAGAATATATTATTATAGGTAAAAATGAAAAATTGTCTTAAAAACCAAAAATAAAAATATAAGAATTAACATAATGTCCAAGAACATGGATGAAACTCAACCACAAAAAAAAGATAGAAAAGTAATTTTTGTTACAATATTGTTAGTTTTTATAATAATAGTGGCTGTAGCAATATTTGCTTTTTCAAATGATATTTTTTCAGATAATGAAAATAACAATGTACCAACTTATACCACAACTTTTCAAAACATAACAGCAGAAGAAGCATATAACCTTATAAACATTACAGAAAACCTAACGGTAATAGACTGCCGGGGATTAGAAGGTTGTAGTCATTGCCAATTCAACCGAGGACATCTACCAGGAGCAGAACTGAATGATAATCCAATAACACTATATCAAAATGAAAGTAATTATCAAAACACAACTGATATATTAGTATATAGCGTAAATGGTACAGTTGGTGCAGATTTTTGTTTAGATCTCTTAGGTCATGTATATGGTAAAATATACAATCTAATCGGTGGCTACGAAGCCTGGGTTGCTGTAGGATATCCTACAAAATAAATACAATCCTTTTTTATATAATCTAATACCTGAACATTGTTTGTAACTTATAAAGTATAATTTTTTATTTAAAAAAATATTTTATTTATAGAAGTCTAGAATGAAAGAAGGAATGGGATGGGATGCGCCCATAAAATCTTATCCAGACTCCCCCATGATTATAAAATACGCCCAAGTATTTAAATTTTATACTAATAAATGTGATTTGTGGTTTCCTGAATTAACTTTCTCCTGATTTTTCAATAAGGTCATCTCAACACTCTCTTTTCTTCTTTTTCCTCATCTTGTCCTGGAACGCCTGATAGGGCGTTCTCAGGTGCCCATTTTCAAGGCTGCTGTGAGGTCGT
>JALHTX010000391.1 GCA_022866015.1 Thermoplasmatota archaeon | reverse complement strand
CTTTCCTTCATTAGATAGCTTGATGATCAATTCCCTCTCTTTTAATTGAGCTGTTTTTTTCGATTTCATACATCCCATCCAAAAAAGAGAGTACATTTCTATTATATCAATTTGGCCTATAACTAAAGTCCTTTACTAATACCACCTAAAGATATAGAAGAACTTGGATGGAAAGAAGGAATCGAATTAGAAGGAACACCAATAAAAGTAAAAGGATACTTTCTCTCTATAAAAAACCTTAATTATTAAATTAGAGTAATTATTAATAAAGAAAACAGATACAACACATGTGAAAAAAATTATCTTGATGATTATAATTTGTTTTTTAGTATCATCATGTTGTCTAGTTGCAGGAGAGGAACAAACACAATTACCCACTTCAAATGAAATTGGTTTTTTTGTTAATCAATTAATATCAAGTTACAATAATTATTCAATTTATCTTCAAACATATATTCAAATAGACCCACATATTTTTCTGCTGTATCATGAAACAGATGAATCTTTTGAAGTAACTTGTGTTAAGAAGAATCTAAGTAATAATGATACTATTTGTTTCATTTTTAAAAAAATAGCAGCAACCACTCCTGTAATAAATAGTAATTTTAGTAAAGAATTAAATGACTTTACTCCTGTTATAATGAATGGGAAAATGGTTAAAAAATATATTTATAATGGAAACGAAAGTGGTCCGCATGTTTATCTATTTATTATTTCAGATTATTCAAAAGATATATCAAATAATCCTAAAGGGCGTGCACTTTTTTGGGCTAAATACTTATTTGATAATCATAGGATAATAAGTGAATGGGAACCTTTCTTTGATAAAAATAAAGATACTATTTCAGGTGATGCGATTTTGCTTGAAATGCAAAATAAAATTAATGATAATATCTATAATAATCTCAGTTATACTTATTCAGTATTTAGTAAACAAGATTTAAAGGAATTTGATTTAGCAATACAAAATAAATTAACTCAAGAAAAAAATATATTAAATCAAGAAAAAGATAATAAACGATGGATTAACTCGTTTTTATTTTTTGTTTTCAATTTGATAATTCTTCTTATTTTACTTGGCATTTTATATTTTGAAGAAAAAAAATGTAAAAAAGAACTTAAATCACAATATTGGATTATTGTTATTGGTGCATTTCTTGTGGTATTATGGGCTATTTTTTTGTCTGATAGCACATCAGATTATTATCAAAAAGGATTACCATTTGTTGCTATATTTATAGCATTTATAATTGACTTTATTTTTATGAGAAAAAAAAGGAACAAGATTAAAGATGAAAAAGACTTATCGTATTTCGGTTAAAATAAGAATAAATAGCAAAGCAAATAATGAAAATAAACCAATAAACAAAAAGACTATCTCTTTTCTCAAATCATTTATTTCTTCAATAACATCATCTATTGTTTTTTCTTTTTTGACAGGAGTAGTCATTCTTAGTTATCCTCATTTAATAATCCACCAATTAATATAAACTTCTTGTAGGGGAATATTTTTAAGCTTTCTTCGTTTACTATCATAAAAGTTTCATTCATGTTTTTACTCTTATTTCTTTTGATTCAAAAAAGGTAAATAGAATTTTTATACAAAACTATCAGTAAAAGAGGTAATGGTTCTATTATGACTTTATAATACCTTATATTATGCATTGGATAGCATGACTCCGAGTGAAGAAGCAGGGATAACTATTAAAGGAGATAATAAGTAGTTATCACTTATGAAAATTGCATTATGGTATAAGAAAAAACAAAATAATGTGGCAATATTATGAACAGGATTATAGTTATTATAAAAAGAGGGATACATAATTGGTTTAATGAATATAGATTAATTAAAAAAATTTGGATTAATAAATATCCAGAAAAAACTGAGAGATATCCTCTATCTATTTTAGAAAAATTCTTTATGAGTTTATTTATTTTTATAAGAAGTTTTTCATTAGTACACATAAAAGATTTTTTCAAAGAGTATAATATTAAATCAGAAATATCAGAATTTTATGTTGTCATCTGGTTATTGTTCTTAATTTATTTGTTGTATAATCCAATTATTTGTTCATCATTTCTATTTATTATCGTATTTTACCGTTTAATTGATGGTTTAAATTATCGTCTTTGTATTATTTTTGTTGATAGATATGCAGAGGATTGGAATGTCCGTTCGGTAAATCGTTCACTGATTATTTTAATGTTAAATTATTTTGAAATCGTAATAGGATTCGCTATACTCTATTTAACTACTAAATCTATTGGATATTCGGAAACAAATACAATAATATCAACACCCTTAGAAGGTATTTATTTTTCAACAATTACGTTAACAACATTAGGTTATGGAGATTTAAATCCAATTAATTCAACTGGTCAACTATTAAGTGTGATTGAACCTATATTTGGATTTGTTTTAATTGTTCTTGTAGTTGGTGTAATAATAAATGGTATCCAAGATATTAAGGAGAGGAAAAGAACATGATAATAGAAAAAAAGCCAGAAAAAAAATGTTATTTTTGCTGTTTTGATAATATCAATGATGAAGGAAGAGTAATTACAGAGAATAAAAATATGAATTGGTATGCATTTATTCCTGATAGACCTGAAATATTTGGTCATACTATTGTTACTTATAGAGCATATATTAAACCAAATAATTTTTCACACATTCAAAACATTAAATGTGATAATAATAATGAAAGAAATAATATTATGGAAATTTTAAATGATGGTGTTATAACATTAGTAGATGCGTTAAAGAAAATTAAGAATGTAGATTTAGTTTATTTTGCAATGCTTGGAGAAACAAAAGAGACACATATGCATTATCATTTATTCCCAAGATATAACATATACGGTGATAAAGTTAAATTGAATAAATGGGCAAATAAAAGTGATAATACTTCATTATCTAATGGTGATATTCAATGGATAAACTTCTTTGCAAAACCAACTTGTGGTTTTACTTCATTTAAAGGTTTTCAATATTTTGGTGAAATAGAAGAATCACAGAATAAGGCAGAAAAATGTATTGGTAAAAAACCTTCAAAAGAATTACTTAAAGAGATAACAAAGAATATTAAGACTATTGGAGGTTTTAAGTAAATGGTATATCAACACTATTTTTGTGATACATTAGGAGTGACACCAGTAAAAGCGGTAATTCAGCAAGAGATGAACACTATTAATTTTACACTACTAAATTTGTACCTCTCTTTTTGGTAGATATTGCTCCTCCTAAACTCCTTAAAAACTAATTTTTAGTTGATAGTTATTTTGGTTCTATCAACTTTGTCAACTACTGTTCTAATAGAAACATTTAAATGTTTAAAAATAAATT
>JALHTX010000390.1 GCA_022866015.1 Thermoplasmatota archaeon | reverse complement strand
TCTTTCCTTCATTAGATAGCTTGATGATCAATTCCCTCTCTTTTAATTGAGCTGTTTTTTTCGATTTCATACATCCCATCCAAAAAAGAGAGTACATTTCTATTATATCAATTTGGCCTATAACTAAAGTCCTTTACTATAAATCAGGAGAATATATATACAACGAGTTTGTAGATATGGGTCTTGACACACGGTATCATTACTGGGAAATCAATAATAAGTATGGCAAAAATATTGAGGCGACAATTAATGGTTATGACAACCCTAATAACGAAGACTATATTATTTGTGCACATTACGACTCAGTAAAAGATAGTCCAGGTGCTGATGATGATGGATCAGGTGTTGCAGTTGTTATGGCTGCTGCAAAATTAATAAGCAGTAATTATATCTGTAAAAATACTGTAAAATTTGTTGCTTTTTCAGGCGAAGAACAAGGATTATTGGGTAGTTACTCATATGTACAAGATGCATTAAACAATAACACTAACATATCTGGTGTTCTAAATGTTGATATGATTGGGTATTCTGAAACTGAAGAAGACACCAAGTATCTAAACTTATACCAAGATACCAACAATCCTTTTGAATGGCTTACTAATTATACAATTAATGTTTCAGAAAAATATTATAATTTTATTAATTTAGAAATTGTTCCTAGTGGTTGGACTTGGGGTAGTGATCACTATAATTTCTGGGAAGCAGGATACAGTGCTATTTTTTATTCTGAGAGTAACTTCAATAGATACTACCATTCACCAGAAGATACCATTGAAAATATGAATATTTCATACACCGTAAAAAACTCAAAACTTATAATTGCTACACTTGCAGAGCTTGCAGAAATCACTGATTTACAAGCACCAATTAAACCAATTATTACAAAAGGCCTATCAAATGGTAAATTTGGTAAGGAATACAATTATAGTGCACTTACAACCGATCTGCAAAACGATGAAATATATTATCTCTGGGACTGGGGAGATAACATAGATTCAGGTTGGATAGGACCCTATGAATCTGGCATTGAATGTGAAATATCAAATATTTGGGAAAAAAGAGGAAATTATATTATAAAAGTCAAAGCAAAAGATGCTAATGGATATGAAAGTAAATGGTCTGATCCACTATCTGTTTCAATGCCTAAATATGAACAAACAAAAACTATTATGCAAAAACTATTATTGTTACTTATGAAATTTGAGGAAAAAATATCTTATCTTAAAACAAATCTTTAAACTTACCTTTACTATATTTTTTCTTTTTTTTGAACACTTTATCAAATTTTAAATGTTTATTTATAAAAACATAAAAAAACATGGTCTGATATTATGTTTAGAAATTTTAAACATAAAAAATAAGTGATACAAAAAATGAACTTCACAGTTAAAGAGCATATAAAAAATTTTGATAAAAAAATATATTCCTCATTTGTATTTGGTACAGATTTAGGTGGAACAAATACAAAAATTACAGTTGCAGGTGTTAAAAAAAATAATGTTGAACTAATTTTTTCATTGTTTTTTAAAAGCTCTGAGATAACTTCTTTTTCATATGATTTATTAGAATGTATGAATATTGCTAAAGCAAAATTTGATATAGATCTTTTAACTGGTTGCATAAGTGCTGCAGGCATTGTATCAGAAGATAAAAAAAATGTTAGTCTTACAAATCAAAAAATTAAGATAAATATCGATGAATTAATTAAAAAAACAGGTTTAAAATCAGTATTATTAATAAATGATTTTGAAGCAGTTGGATATGGTATAAATCTTTTAAATCTTCAAAATGAAAAAGAAGTATACACCGTTAGAAATAATTTAAATAATATTGCGTCTAAAAAAACAAGAGCTGTAATTGGTGCAGGAACCGGACTTGGTAAAAGTATTCTTGTTTTTGACGAAGAAAATAATTTTTATAATCCTATTTCAAGCGAAGGGGGACATAGTGATTTTCCAATATACAGTAATTTTGAAAGAGATCTTGCAAATTATATAAAAAATAAAAGAAGCATCATCGAACCTTTAACATATGATGAACTATTATCCGGACATGGAATAGAATTAATATATCAATTTTTAAGAGAAAAAAATCCAAACAATATAACAAAATATACCAAAGAAATCGATATATCCAAAGATAAAACTCCTCTTATTGCCCAATATAAAAACTTAGATGAAACCTGCAAAAAAGTTTTTTATATTTTTACTATTTTTTACGCAAGATGTGCTAAAAACTTTGTCTTAGATTCTCTAGCTATGAGTGGATTGTTTATAGCAGGTGGTATTGCTGCTAAAAACAAAGAGATTTTTAATTCAAAAGAATTTTTAGATGAATTTGAAAATGTTTACCAGTATTCAAATTTTTTAAAAAAAATTCCAATTTTTATCATCCTTGATGAAAATATTGGCTTGAAAGGTGCTTGTTTTGCGGCAATGAATAAATTTAGAGGCATGTAAATATGAGTAAAAACGCTGTCGCAGATGAAATTTATCAAAAATATTTTAGGGTCGCAATATTTGGTTCTGCAAGAATAAAAGTAAATGAACCTGCTTATGACGAAGTCTATAAACTTGCCCATATGCTTGGCGCTCAAAACATTGATATTGTCACAGGTGGCGGCCCAGGAATTATGCAAGCAGCATGTAAAGGCCATCAAGAAGGACGAAAAAGCAATAAATCTCATTCAATAGGTTTAAACATTGATATACCTGCTACACAAAAACCAAATCGTAATCTAGATATTAAAAAAGATTTTAATCGCTTTTCTAAACGTCTTGATACTTTTATGGTTTTATCAAACGCTATTGTTGTTGCACCAGGCGGTGTAGGAACTCTACTAGAATTTACGTATACTTGGCAACTTATACAAGTTAAACATATATGTAATATACCTATCATTTTACTTGGGGATATGTGGAGTGAATTTTTAAAATGGATTGAAAAATATCCACTCAAGAAAGGTTTTATTGAAAAAAAAGATCTTATAGGAATTTTTATTGCAAAAGATAGTTTCGAAGCTTTTAAAATAATTAAAAAATTTTATGAAGAATATAAAAAAGGAGCTGATATTTGTATAAATTTCAAAAAATACAAGGTTGAAATGGATAGTCTATTAGATGGCAAAAAATTATGAAAAATAAAAAGATAATACCTGCGATTATTGCTAAATCTCAAAAAGAATTCGAAGAAAAAATAAACAAAGTCAAAGATTTTGTTGATATTATTCAACTAGATTTTATGGATGGAAAATTTGTTCCAAATAGCTCTATTAATTTTGATTTTAAGATACCATCTTCAGATTGCGTATTTGAAGCACATCTTATGATTCAAGACCCCTTGAAATGGGTAGAAAAATATTATAAGAAAGTTGATACGATTCTTATTCATTTTGAATCATGCAAAAATCCTAAAAAAGTTATTGATATTGTGAAAAAAAAAGGTAAACGAATAGGTTTTGTTTTAAATCCAGAGACACCAATTGACTCAATTCAAAATTTCCTGGATGACATCAATCAAGTCCTTATTATGACTGTTAACCCTGGTTTTTATGGTAGTCCCTTTTTACCTGAAATGATAGATAAGATTAAAAAACTTAGAAAAAAATGTCCAAATTTAGATATAGAAGTTGATGGTGGTATAACTGATAAAACAATAGGTCTTGTAAATGAAGCAGGTGCAAATTTATTTGTATCTGGTTCATATATTGTTAAATCAGATAATATCAAAAAAGCAATAGACAATTTGGATACCATTATAGGAGAATAAAATCACTTTGAAACAAAAAAAACAAATTAAATTTTATATAAATCGAAATTATTAAATAGTTTTAAATGATAAATCTTATAAAATATTGAAGGTGAAGGAGGAAAAAATATGCTGGATATTATAGATATTTTAAATATAATAGCTGGGCTTATACTCTGTGTAGGATTTTTAGATGCAGTTCCAGCTCTATAAAAATTTGCAAAATGGTTAGGCGGTTTTGACACAATAATCGGTATAATATTGATAGCTTATGTCATATTTGCTGGCTATTGGAATAGTATATATGGTATCATTGCAATATTTGCAGGTTTAATCATGATAGTAGGCATATTATCAGCTATACCAGGAATAGGAAAATCTTTAGAAAAATTTGCTAAATGGCTAGGTGGATTCCAAGGAATTATAGGAATTATAGTACTAATAGTAGTAATAATAGGAGCACTAAGCTAATTTTAATAAAAAAAAATTAATCTCCTTTTTTTATTTTATATTTTTTCCTCAGAGTTTAAAAACTAGTACATGATATATTTTGTAAAGAACATAGACCTGAGTGTGGATAAACAATGAATGAAGAAGATATAAAAGTATTTCTTGATGATTTCAAAAAAGCAAAGATAGAGCAAAAAATGGATATGTGGTTTTATGCATTAGACCAAGAAGCAATCTGGGATGAAATAATGGATGAGATGTCAATGATTGCAAGGATTCAACTTATGAAATCTGGTGTAAAAATATCTGCTGAGGAGGAATAAAAAGATGAATGACGATGATAAAAAAAATCTTATTGAAGAATTCAAAAATGTAGACGGTGCAAAAAGGCTAGATATGTGGGATTATGCTTGTTCACAGCAAGTTATTTGGGAGAACATTATAGTAGAAATACAAAAAATTGCAAGAGAACAAGGTGTTGATAAACAGCTTGATAAAATGATGGATGAAGAACTTAAAAAATCAGAAGGATAAAAGTAAAAAATTTTATATCTAATTTTTTAGAACAACACTTATTTTTGTATTTTGTCTTTTTTACATTTTTTAGCGAAAGTAATATAAATAAGAGCCGTGACATGGTATATATTGTCAATTTATGACATGATAATATCTAACAAAAATATTGGAGGGCATAAAAAATGAATGATATGACAAAAAAACTCCAAAAAATGGTTGGTCACAGAAAAAAAACTGTAGTTGTATCTAGACAAAAAGATTATAAAACATATAAAAGAAACAGAGAAGACTCCTCAGACAGCGATTATTCTTCAGGCGATTTTGATTATAACTAAAATTTGTTCGATTAATCTTCACTTTTTTATTTTTTCCTAAAACAAATAAGAAAAATGGTATTTGTTTAGCTGACCTGCCTTCTTTTACATAAAACCGAAAAATCCATGCAGACCTA
>JALHTX010000389.1 GCA_022866015.1 Thermoplasmatota archaeon | reverse complement strand
TCTTTCCTTCATTAGATAGCTTGATGATCAATTCCCTCTCTTTTAATTGAGCTGTTTTTTTCGATTTCATACATCCCATCCAAAAAAGAGAGTACATTTCTATTATATCAATTTGGCCTATAGCTAAAGTCCTTTACTAATTTTTCAACAGCCTTAAATAAAGTAAAAAGATGATTTTTTTTTATTTAAATCTTCGAACAATATATTTTATAGTAGTACTAATTAAATTAAAATGTTCAATAAAACTTTTCTAAAATCTTTAAAATTAATGATAAATCTTTTTCCTTAATTGTATACTTAGCATATTTTATTATACATTCATCATCTGGATTAAAGGCAATACCAACACCACACACTTCAAACATTGCGACATCAAAACAAGAATTACCAATTGCTGCAATTCTTTTTAAAGGTATTTTTAAAGATTTTGCTAGATTATCAATAGCTTCATTTTTATATATTAATTTAACATTTAGAATTCCTTCATTTGTTAAATAACCTTGATTATCAACTTTTATACCATTTGAATAGATAATATTAATCCCAAGTTCTTTACCGACTCTTTCTGCAAGGACATCTAAACCTGCGCTAACAATCGCGGTTTTAATACCTTTTTCTTTCAAAAAACTTATACATTTTTTTGCTCCATTCATCAAAGGAACATCTGCAAGAATCTCAGAAAGCTTTTCTTTTTTTATTGGTTTACCATTTTCCGTCCATAGATTAGCATCTCTTCGAATAAATTCCATATCATCAATTTGACCTTTCAGATATGCTTCTACTGACTTTTCATTTGAAGAATTAAAATAATCATGTACATATTTCCATGAGCTGTAAATATCTGTTAATACACCATCCATGTCAAAAATTACAAGTTCTAGCTTATCCATTTTTTTTATAGAATTATTTGTTTTTTTACGAATTTTTCTATAGCAATAATATTTGCATCTATCTTTTTGCATTCAAATCAAGGCATTATAATTCTTATATTTAGGTTTTAATAATATAAAAAATACAGTAATTTATGATAAAAAATAAATAGTTAGAATAAAATATATTTTTTTGTCTTGGGGTAAAATTATGACAAACGAGCTACATAAAAAAATAAAATTTTTAGTTACTATCTCTTTAACAGCATGTTTTGTTTTTGCACCTGTTTTAAATGTAAAAGGCTTAGAATTATCAAATACTTTAGAAATTAAATTAGAGGAAACAGATAAAAACATTTATGATCTTTTGATTATTGCACCTAAAAATTTTGAGAATGAATTAAAACCTTTAGTTAATCATAAAAACAGTTACGGTATTAAAACCAAATTAGTAAGTCTTTCAGATGTTTATGATGAAACCTTTTGGCTTGGTCGGGATCAAGCAGAAAAAGTTAAATATTTCATTAAAAACTCTATAGAAAATTGGGGTATAAAATATGTTTTATTAGTTGGTAGTTTTAATAAGATGCCTGTGCGTTATGTTTACAATGATGAGTCCGGATTTCCTGAACCATGCTATCTTTCTGATCTTTATTTTGCAGATATTTATGATTCTGAGGGTAATTTTTCTAGTTGGGATACCAATAACAATGACATTTTTGGGGAGTGGAAAGGAAATCAAGCTCAAGATAAAGATATTGATTTAAGACCAGATGTTTATGTAGGTCGTCTTGCATGTAGAAGTGTTTCTGAAGTAAAAGTAATGGTTGACAAGATTATTAAATATGAAACTACTACATATAACAGTCCATGGTTTAAAAGAATAGCTGCTGTTGCAGGGGATACTTATCCAGATGGTCAATATGATTTTCCAACACCAGCGATGGAAGGTGAGGAAAATGCTAAACTAATATTTGAGAATATAACTGGTTTTGAGCAAATTGAACTTTTTACATCGACTGGTAATTTTACTGGTCCTCAGGATATTGTTAAAGTCTTTAAGGAAGGAGTTGGTTTTTTTGTTTTTGACGGCCATGGTAATCCATTTCGTTGGAGTACCCATCCACCTAATAATCATACTTGGATCAAAGGATTATCTGTTCTTATTATGAATCTATTGTATAATAAGGATAAATATCCTATAGTTATATGTGGTGGTTGTCATAACGGTCAGTTTGATGTTCATTTTTCAAATATTTTTAAAGAACCATGGTATTATTATACGTGGATTTCTCAATGTTGGGCATGGAAACTTATACATAAAATCAACGGAGGCTCTATTGCAACAATAGCAAACACTGGTCTTGGTATGAGCAAAGAAGATAAAGAATCTGGCCAAGGTGCAGGAGATTATATGGATATTCAATTTTTCTATGAATATGGAACAAATGGCACAAAAATTCTTGGTGAATGCTGGGGTAAAGCCATAAATCGCTATCTAAATAGATTTCCAATTGATTGGAATACTCCGTCTAGTTGGGATTATGCATATGATGTAAAAACAGTACAACAATGGGTATTATTTGGTGATCCACGCCTTATGATAGGTGGATACCCGGCTTTAGAAGAATAAAAAAATAAAGTATTACTAAAAAATATTTTTTCTTTAGTTTTTTGCTCTTACCCAGTTGTATTTTCTGATTTTTGCGGTTTTTCCAAAACCGCAAGAGGCACATACCCTTTTTTGGATATGATATGCATGCTTTCCACATCTTCTGCATATCGTATGTACTCTTTTACCGCCCTGTCTGCAAGGAGTTCCTTTTGACATAATCTACCAACCTTTAAAACATTATTACCTATTTTTTATGGAGAGACATATATTATGTTGTCTCCTCTTACAATTATTGTACCATGTTTAATATTTTCTTTACCTTCTATTTTTTCTTCAGCGTTTTTAAGTACAAGATTCATATGGGGAACATCATAACCGTCTAAAATACCATGATATCCTCTTCCCCCTCTGAGTTCAACTATTACACGTTTGTTAAGACTTGAATGCAATATTTTTAGTGGCTTATCCATTTTATATACCCTTGGGATCACGAAATATACTTCTTATTTATAAGAGTTTGGGCGACTCTAAAGGAAAATAAAATTTTTATTAAACACTTATTAGTTTACACATATCATGGATTTTAAAATTAAAAACCGCCATAGACTTAAAAAAAAAGAAGTACGTGAGATTATTGAAAAACCTAAAAGCAATTTTAATTCTAATTTTTTTGATGATAACTCGGTTGTTGAAATAGGTTTTTATGAAAATACTCAGTTTGTTTTTATAGAATATAAACCATATTTTATGTTTTATAATGATAGAATAGTTTTTACACTTAGTGGTTTATATAAGTTTAAAGAACTGTCGACAGTGTTTTATTAAGGAAGTGAAAAGTGAATTTTAAGTGGAAAAACGATTTTTGAAACTAGTATATAAAGATAACTCATATTTGGTTTTGTTCGATTAACATGCATTACTATACCATGCCTCATATTTTCCATAATGACGGGCAATCATCACATTTACCTTTTAATTTTCTTTCCCTGTCTAATTCTTCAGAAAGTTCATTTAAATTATTATTAAAATTATCCTTCATTAATTGTAGTTTATCAAATATGTCCTGAATATTTGAATATCTATCCTTAAACTCTTTAGATTTTATAAAATTTGGTATAAACTGTGATATTTTTTCCCAATCTAATTTTTTATTTGCAATATGACTATGGGTATTCCAACTATTAGATAAATCAATATAAAACCCATCATTTTTTATTTCATTCTTTCTATTAGTTAACCATTCAATATCTTCTTTGATACCATATTCTATAATAGACGAGATTGTGTTGGAAACACCATGTTTATAATCATCACCTAATTCTTTTCTAATATTATCTAAAACAAATTCTTTAATTTTTTGTAAACTTTCGTTTAATTTATTTACTAATCCAGTAGTTCCATTTAAATATTCTAAAATATATGGATACATCTTAAGATGTTGCTTTGTATATGAATATAATTTATTATCAATTGTTTTTAGATTATGTATTGTATATTCAAAATATTGATAATCAAATTTTAAATCTTTAAGATTGTCTAAAATATTTGTTACTAATTTATTCCTATGTGTTTTCTTTAATTCATTCCATTCTTTTAAATTGTCTTTAAAAAAGAAATTATAAATTGCAGTCATGCAAGAAGCCCATACTATAAATCCTAAACCAATTACAGGAATTGGGTCTATTCCATTCATAATAATGATATAACTAAACAGGATAATTAACATTATCCAAATATAAAAAATGAATGAATTGTTATCCTTATCCATCTAAAAACTCTCCAATGACTTTGAAAAAGAACATTCTCTTGCTTGTTCAATCAATGACAACCAGTTGTTAATACTAATTCCCTTGACATCAATAATAAAGGTCGGGAGTGAGGGGGAAAAAGTGTAAACTTTTTTTGTTTTCACTTCACCATCCCCTTTGCTCCTATTTGCATGTTAATCGAACAAAGCCCTCATATTTCATGCTAAGCATTATCAATCCCATTTTTACTGTCACGCTATGATAGTTTTTTTTAGTAAAAACAATCAGATACTTATAAAATTTCGTGCATAGATCCATTTTTGTGAGAAATGAATACTAAAATCATTTTTATTAATGCTGTCGCTTAGCAACCACAAACCAAAAAGCCATAAAAAGAGGTATGATGTCATTAACCGACCTGAGATTAATGTCTTTAAAGGCCGTTTCCGTGAAATAAAAATATTCCCTTATTTCACCTTATCCTTAGTTTTAAGGGATGTCTATTCATTTTTTCCTCCCTCAAATTATTTTAATAGCTTTTTATCTTCTTTCCATCTATACTTATAGTTATTAATTCTGGTTCTATCTTAATTTTTTTTTGCTTTTTAGACCTTTTTCTGTTTCCTTTAGCCATCTCATTTCCTACAATTTCAACCTTGCTCTATCTTCGTTGTGCAATGTGGACATTCGATATACGATTCATTTTTCAATACCCCAATAGTTCCCCATGGGGCTGGGTGTGTCCCAACAATGGCATCTTTTAATGCAGGGTCTTTATATTGTTCATTAGTCAGCTTTGGAAACCATTTTTCACAATTAGGACATTTCATTTTTTGAGCTTTTACAACAATCTCATAAACTATTTTTCTATAATTTTTTTTAACTTCTTCAAGATAATATTCATACATATATTTTTCTTCCTTTGATATCTTTTCTTTCTCATTCATTTTTATTTTATCTCCAGATATTTACTAACATATAACTTCATAGTATTCTTTATCTAAATGAGCATTAGTGAAGTCATCATCATATTCAATATCTTTTTCAAGAATTAAATAAGGATTCATAACGTAACTAAAATCTATATCACCATAATGTTTAAAATATAATTTTACCATCTCTTCAAATTCTAAGTCATCTAACTTTAGATCCTCTTCTTTTTCAATATCATGTAAACTAATTGTTATAAATTCTTGTGCAGTTTGGTCTAAATAGATTGGTATTTTTTGTTTTGCGTTAATGATTTTTTGAGATATACTCCTTCCTTCATCGTAAAGTTTTGTGTCTAATGAATCTATTCTATCAATGATTTCTTGGTTGTTTTTTGTATCCTCTATATATCCATCTTCGAGGTCTTGCCGTAATGCCCAAATATCAGGTATATTAAATCCAAACTGTGGTTTAGCTCCATTATATTTTAGCTTACCATATAATTCTTCCATTTCTTCTGCAATATTAACAAAATTACCTGTCATAAATTCATCAATTATTCCATATCTCATTTTCATCATTTCTCCTTTATTTCATTCATAACTTTAACTATTGCTTTCGTCATAAAAATCTACTGTATTAGAAACCGTAACACTGGATACATCTTTTTTTGATTGAATTTTTGGTATTTTCTTAGATTTCATCAACTTTTTTGTTCTTTTTCTATTCCCTTTCATGTCTTTTCTTACCTTATTTTCTACATTATTTACATAAAACCGTTGTTTTGGCTCATTATACTTTGACAAGCATAACAAATATCTGTATCGTTATCCTCTTCAATTGCACAATAACAGATTTTACAGTGTCTAGTCATTTCACACCCTTTTTTAATGGGACATAACTATTAACGATTTGATTATACCAATATTCACTTAACTTATCATCAAAAGACTTATCCCTTTTCTTTTCTGCTTCTATATGACATCTTTTACATAAAGAAATAAACTCATAAGGTTTAGTATAGTCTGGGTGGTGTCTTTCAACATCACCTACTCTCTTACAATCTTGACATTGTCTACATCTATTCTGACCATATTTAATAAATGCTAATAGTCTAACATATTGTTTAGGGTCATATTTAGCAAAATGTAACTCACAATAAGAAGGGGCAAAGGTAGGGTTTCTACCACATGCTCTACAACGGTCTTCAATATATTTCATTCATCTCCCATATTTATGATACTTCTCTACCATTACAGAAAGTAATAGAGCCACCATCTCATTTCCTAGACCAAACAGAAACAGTATAATGGTCGTATAGACTAAAGTATTTATCCGAAGATGAGTAATAAACCTGAAAACCTTTAGTTTCACCATTACCTATATATCCTATTTGTGTTGTTTTAGTGATTAATAATTCATTATCACTATCATAAAATTTAACTGTAACTTCTGCATAATCTACATTATTATCTGCAATGTTTTTTACTGTTCCAGAAACTGTTATTGCCCAACTTTGCTTATCAATATTATGCCTTACAATTATTATATTACCACTATTAGTATTACATCCACTTAATCCAACTGTTATAAGTATGATAATTATTCCAATTATTATTAGTTGTTTTCTCATTATTTTTTTGTCATTCAACAATCAATATTATTATAATATTCTATGCAAGCAGCCTTAAATTTTTTGAAGTTCCTTAGTTTAATTTTTGTTTCTTCTTCCTCGATTCCGCATCTTTTTGCCTCTGCCTCATCCAGTGGTATTAATATATCAAAAATTGCTAAATCACTAGGGCTAATCCAATCAAAAAAACAATTTTTATTTGGCCAAGGAAATGTTCGCATATATGCTGATGTTAAATATAAATAATATTGACTTAGTACTCTCCTTTTATACGTTAAAGTATCTTTTCCATCCTTAACAATTTTTTTTTCGTTGTCTTCTTCCAGATATTTTTTCTTGAGCAATTCTTTGTTTCCATTATTTTCGAGCAATTTAGATATTTCTTTAACTTTATTTACACCTAATGTTTTTCTAGCAAAATCCCAAATCGCTTTAATAGAATCCATCATTTCCTCGGTTCTATAATGTTCTAGAAAATTCAAATATAACTGATAACGATAGTTACTAATCGAAATTAAAATTGATAAACCTGAAATAACTAGGGCAGAAATTGAAATTATTGCTGTAATAATTTCTACCATTTTTCCTCCCTCAAACTACAATTTCATTTAGATATTAGTACCACCAAGGCTCATCTATTCGTTCTTCTATGTAATGTCCTTTATGTTTTTTCTTGGTATATTGATTATTTCTCTCTTCGTTCCAACCATTTGACATATCTTGGGTGGTTCTCTTTAATATCTTTTTTAGGATTCCAAGAAACATTAAGAAATTTCATACAAATGAACAAAGAAAGAATAAGACTTACAATAGCACCTATAAATGTAAGAAGCTCATTGT
>JALHTX010000388.1 GCA_022866015.1 Thermoplasmatota archaeon | reverse complement strand
AGTTTGCTCTTAACGCCCCTATTTTCATACAAAGATTATTGTTATGGATTTCAAGAAAAAATGCTATCTTAAAAAAGAAATATATGGGTACAACAGGTGTTACAGCAATTGGTATGAAAGGATATTTCCCAGGTTGGCTTATTCCTTTGGGGGGGTATTGCATCTACTCTTTTTGTAGTAGGAGGCATAACTAAAAAACCAGGTATAGTTGATAATAAAATATCTATTCGTGAATATCTTCATCTTACAATTACTTCAGATCACGATATCGTTGACGGTGGACCACTTGTCCGCTTTGTAGATAGATTAAATGGTTTAATGGAAAAAGGCTATGGTTTATAGAAAATTTTTAAAATAAATCTTTTATTCATAATATATTTGGACATTAACCTATAATCCAAGAGTAATTAATAAAAATTTTATTGATTAACATATGAAATGATTTTATATCTTATAATGTTTAAATAGTTGAGAACATATGGATTTGAGTTTAACATGATTTCAAAGAAAGGAAATGATTTTGATATTATTCTAATAACTGGAGAATACTATGATGATCACCCCCTTTCGCCTGCTGGAGTTATAGCAAGAGTACTGGATGCAAAAGGTTTTTTGGTTGGAATTATTGAAAAACCTGAAACAAAGCAAGAATATACAAAGCTAGGGATTCCAAAGCTTTGTTTCTGTGTAACTTCTGGTTCATACGATAGCATGGTTCATAACTATACTCCTCTTAAAAAAAGGAGATTTGAGGATAAATATAGTTCTTTAACAAAAATTCCTGATAGAGCAGTTATTGTTTATTGTAATAAGTTAAAAGAATATTTCAAATCAGGAACTCCAATTGTCATCGGTGGTATCGAAGCATCTCTACGAAGATTCGCGCACTATGATTACTGGGATAATGATATAAGGAGAAGTATATTATTTGATTCAAGAGCAACAATTCTAGTATATGGAAACGGGGAAAAACAAATACTTGAAATTGCAAATCGATTAAAAAAAGAGCAAACATTAAAAGGAATTCCAGGAACGTGTATAATCAGTAAAAATAAAGATGATTCTTTTGAAGTTATCCCCCCTTTCAAAGAAATATGCAAAGACCCTGTGAAATTCTGCAAAATGCAGCAAGCCTTTTCTAATGATAAAAACCTTGCACAAGAATATGATAACAACTACCTTCTACAATATAGATATCCTTGCTATACTACAGAGGATCTAGACTGGATTTATTCATTACCTTACACAAGAAAATTACACCCCAATTCATTACTTAAAATGGCAAAATTTTCTATTATAACACATCGAGGATGTATCGGGGAATGTAATTTCTGTGCACTTTCACTTCATCAAGGAGAAAGAATTATCTCACGATCAGAAGAAAACATCTTAAAAGAAATAAAACAATTGACAAAACATCCAGATTTTAAAGGATACATTGATGATTTAGGTGGGCCTTCTGCTAATATGTATGGGATGGACTGCAAAAAATGTTTTTCTGATAATAAAAATAATCGATATCAGAATACATGTCTCCAATGCACCAAACTTGATAAAAGCCATAAAAAACTTATTACTTTACTTAAAAAAGCACGAGAGATTAAAGGAGTGAAAAAAGTATTTGTTAGAAGTGGTATAAGATACGATCTAGCGATGAATAGTAAAGAATATATTAAAGAAATCTCTGATCATCATATCTCAGGATGTCTAAAAATCGCTCCAGAGCATTTTTCAGATAATGTTTTGAAACTAATGAACAAAGATAATTCACGGTTTAATGAATTCTTGTCATTATTTAATGATCTTAACAAAAAAAAGAAACAATATTTGAAATATTATTTTATGATCGGCCATCCCGGTGATGATCTTAATGAAGTATCTAAATTACATGAAATAATTAAAAAGAAGAATCTTAAAAACATTGAGCAGTTTCAACTATTTACTCCGACACCAATGATCGCATCTTCTTGTATGTACTGGACTGGATTAAACCCATTTACGCTAGAAAAAATTCCAGTCATTTATGAGTATAATACTAAGAAAAAAATAAAACGAATATTTCTAGATCTTAAAAATAAAAATAGAGATAATTAGGTAATAGAGATTTTGTTTTATATAAAATAATATATGCTCCCGTCAGGAAGGTAACACGAATTTACCAGTAAACACGGTAAAGTAAATTCACAGTCTATTTCTGAATCGAAATCAACGTTAACTCACTAAGGAAATAGTATAATAATTCAAAGCTGCATTCTAAAAAAGAAATAACTGCATTGTTGATAGTATGGATATCCAAAAAGAAGACATAGTATCAGTAATCGTAACGCTTTGCTTACTTTTAACTTGGTACATAACTCTTATATCATTTAACTATCCGTTAATAAGCATATTAATTCTTTGGGTTGGGATGATTGTCTTATCAATAATATATTACATAGTCTATCGAAAGAAAAAGCGTGATATGAGGATATTAAAAACCCGGTTTTTTGTATCAGTGGTACCTATCTATTCTGCACTTGTATTTTATGTATATATGTTGCTTTACGGAAAAGAAATATCAGGTGATTTTCGTTTGTTGCCCATAGGTATTATCGGTACGATGCTTTTCCTTAATGCAAGTGTTGTCTATTTTTATTCTCGGAGAATTTGAAACTATTAAATTGAAGATAAATGATTGGAAGAATTTTCGATAGAAAATATTTTTACATGATGAACAGTATGCCCCTGTCGGGAAGGGAACACTAATTTACTAGTAAAAATAATTAGATAAATTATCCTTATCAAAATGAATTTATTTTAACATGTATTCAATAACCCCATTCTTTTTAAAATTAAATTATTTTAACAAATTGTTGTTTTTATCTTTTATTTTTTTAATTTTTTTGTTTTAAATATTTTTAATAATAAAATTTAATAATGATTGACAAATTACTATTTTTTGATTTGTGGGGGGTAAAATATGAAAATAAAAAAATTTTATGTAATTATATGTAGTATTATATGTATATGTTGCATGCCAAATGTATCGAGTATTATGAATGTGGGGGATCATCTTGATCAGCAGCAGACATATTTAGCGGTGTTTGTTATGGTGTTGAAGATCCTTGTCAACTAGCACAATCTTTCAAACCAACAGTAAATGTTTTAACTAAAATTAGTTTATTTGGTTGTAGAAATGAGTCATCACCCAATAAGTTAAAAGTCTCTATAAGAAGTGATCTTGATGGTCCAGATCTTGTATATGTTATTGTTGATAATTCAGATATTGATTTGTCTTATCCAGATTGGTTTGAAGTGGACTTACCAAATATTAGTGTAGTCCCAGAATCAACTTATTATATTGTATGGACAACAACTTCAGGTGATATCGGTGAACCATTTTTCTGGTGGGGTTATGGAAAAGTCAATCCTGGTGATGATTTATATACTAGAGGTTCTCAGTGGTTAAACTGTGATTATTTATGGTATGATGTCTCTTTTGCTGATTTCTGTTTTAAGACATTTGGATATTCAATACCTAGTGTTACAATCACAGTACCTGTTGATGGTAGTAGTGTTTATGGTTTGGTATCTATTCAAGGAACCGCAGTAGATAATGATGGTGTAGTTCAAAAAGTTGAAGTTAAAATAGATGATGGAAGCTGGATGAGCGCAACTGGAACCACAAATTGGAATTATAACTGGGATACAACAAACGTAGTTAATGGATATCATGTTATACATGCAAGAAGCTATGATGGTGAATCATATTCAAATGAGGTTTCTATTGGTGTTAATGTTACAAAAACAGAATTATTGATAGAGGATGTCAATGGAGCTTATAATAGTGTATATGCAGATATTCATAACATTGGTGATTTTGATGCTAACAATGTAAATATTACTATCTTAATACAGGGTGGATTATTTAATAGAATAAATGTTGAAGATAGTGGAACAACTCCTGTTATTCAATCAGATGAGTTATATACTTTTCATACTGATAAAAATATATTTGGATTTGGACTAGTTGATATTATAATATCTGCAGAAGCAAATAATGCAGATATGGTAACAAAAGAATTAAAAGGATTAGCTCTGGGATCTTATATATTCGTTTTTTAAATCCTCTTATTCTATTTTTTTTTAAAAATTCTTTTAAACAACTCAGTTTAAGATATTATTTTAGATTTAATAAAAAAAGGAAAAAGTTTATCAATTTTTGGTAAGTTTTAATTTTAACACCCATCTTCTGTATATTCAATTATATCAAACGCTTCACCAAAGTTCATAATCATGTTATAAGACGCAGTAATAGTACCTAATATACCTCCTATTAACTGTAACGAGTTAGTATAGTTTAACAAAAGAGACAATGGAAAATATACAAAAACAATTCCTAGTAGGCCCCAAAACAGTGCACGAAAATCAGTAGGGTCATCAAGTCCGCCAGCGTATGGTCCATCAGGGTCATCTTGAGAATTATAAAGGTAACTTGCTTTGATTAAATCAATAAATGGAATTTTTGTATCAGTTATCTCATCTATTTTTTCCTGAATCTTAGTTTTTATCAGCTCTAAGTCTATATCTTCTGCATCATTATCTATTACAATATAGTTTTTTTGTATTTCAGATTTATACGCTGAAGAGATACTTGTAAAGACTAACAAAAAAACTACAGATACGACTATAAGCACATATCTATTTTTCATAATTTCTTTCCCCCAATTGTAAAAACATATCTATCAACCAAACTTAAATCTTACGAGAAATATATGCAACAAAATTAAAAAAATACAGGTTAAAAACAACAAAATGTTAAACTGATTTCATTTCATAAAAAATAGAAAAAAAGAGTTAGAGTTTGGTTTTATTATTTAATCTATAAGAATTAATGCAAAAACTCCCTTAATAGTATATTGATTGTAATCATATATATTATGAAAGAAATGTATTAATGAAAATCCAAGAATCGCAACTCCTGAATGTGGACCTATTACTTTTTCATAAAAATTAACTTGATACCACGCTAGTGGAATATCATTTAGATTAATCCCTAATTTCCAAGATACATATAGTAAAGGTCCCAAATAATTTGTAGTATGGTTAAATATAAAATAACCTGGAAAGCAAGTTATAGCACTACCATGCCACGCAGGCACAACACCATATCCGCTAAAATATCCTACATGAATTCCACCCTTTGCTAAATTTAAATCCTTAACAATTAACTTTATATCATTGCTATCTACAAAACCTTTTTCCAATATCTTTTCTTTAATTTTTGTTAATATTTTTATATATTTGGTATTTTCAATATTATTTAACGCTTGATTAATTGCAAATAAATGTTGTTTTGATAGATAAATATTGGAATCAATTATAATCTTTTTATTTTCTTCATCTTTAATTATTTCTCCTGTTATGTTTGGAATGAATAATGCTCCAAAAAACAAAAGTGTTATAAAAATTACTATTCCCTTTTTCATATAATTTTGATTCATATTTTTTACCTCCCTCACTATTCTGTATCATCAATATTAATTTAAATCTTATGAATAGTATATACATCATAAAAAAATAAAAAATTAGACAAATAAAAACAACAAATTGTTAAAACCTATTTATTAAAATATGTAAAATATGGGGTAATTGATTGGAAGATAAGAAAGGGAGGTATGAAAATAATTGGATAGGAATGAAATCATACCGAAGTACCAATCAACTCCCCAATTAACAGACGGGAAATATGTTTTATTTATAAACTTTACTATACTGCAACTTGTTCGTTATCGTTTCATAGAAAAAACAAGTATAGATAAGGAATAAAAAATTAGAAAAAAGAGTTTTAGTTATAGTTATTGGTCTAGTATTTTTTCAAAGAAAGGAAAACGAAAGATTAGTAATCTATAAAAATCAAGATAGGTAAATGTCTTGCTTTTAGATACAGTTATGGATACGGGCATTACTTCTTTATCACTTGGGTTTTCCTGGTTTATTATCGTTACGTTACCTGTGAACTCTTCAGTTTTATAAAGATTATACACAAGGGATACGCTTTTTGCTTTTGGTGCTACCAAAGTCACATGGACTGTTATTTCTCCTGCTTCTGGTGTTAGATCAGATCCCTCTGATGGTGTGAATATCCATGTTCCCCAACTAGGATGTTCACTAATCTCCCAATCGAGAAGTGAGCCGCTCTCACCAATATTCTTAACTGTAAAATTACCATAAACAGTGGAACCTTGTTT
>JALHTX010000387.1 GCA_022866015.1 Thermoplasmatota archaeon | reverse complement strand
GGAAGTTTCCACATATCTTTCTTGGCATCTATTCCATATTCTTTTGCTGCTGCTTGTAACACAGCTTCATCTTTACCTATCCCAGCATATTCTCTTGCTAATGCATCTAATCTAAAACTCCATCTATTTTCATTTACTAATGATGCAGCAATCATTGTATCTACAATTTTAGCTGGAGGAGTTATTCCTGATGATCTTAACCAACAGATATCATACATTGCATTGTGAAATATAAATGTAGAATCTTGTTTAAATAAATCTTGTAACCAATTTAAAACTAATTTCTTATCCATGTTGCCACCACCTTCGTGTGCTATTGGATAATAAGCTGCCCAACCTTCTACAGCTACTGAAATACCAACTATCTTACCACGACCAACCACGTTCCCCGATCCTAGCTCCATTAAATCCGGATCGCAGGTCTCTAAATCCACTGCTATTTCTTTATGACCGCGGAGATCTTTTAGTTCTTCCGGTACTACCCATTCTGTTTGTGGTGTGAATAGTATTTGTTGGAACGTTCTTGTCATTTATAATCTCTTTCCACTATCATTTCTAAATAATGAATTGCTTTTAATATATCTTCCTTCTTACCTTTTAATCTATGTCTACAGATATATTTAATTGCATTACCTTCTGCAAAAGGTAAACCGTTTTCGTTAATAAAAATTGATGGCTGTATCTTCATAGTCTTATAATGCTTACCACCTATCTGCTTAAAAAATGCTTTGTTTGTCATATAGTATATGCTTTGTTAAAATCTCTAGGATCTACAATATGTAATTCTCTTTTAGCTCTTGTAAAAGCTGTATAGTATAACCTATGTAAATCGTCAGGATCGTATTCACTTTGTTTAACTGCTGCGGCTGTTAAATCTAATAGTACACAAAGATTATCTCGTTCACCGCCTTTGAACGCGTGAATAGTTGACATAAGAATTCTAGGGGTCTTATTTATCTTCTCTCCATTTGCTCTCATATTACGAATATAATTTTCAGTAATTGTGTCTACACCTTGGAATGATTCATACCATACTTTATCTGTAAGTAAACCATGATTTTGAATACAATCTTTTATTAAATACTTTTCTTCTGCTTTTAATGTTTTTGCATCTTTATATCCAGGAGTTATATTTGCACCTAAATATCTATATATGTTTTTAATCTGTATATAATTTAAAGCTAAACCATTTCTAAAATCTTCCCAATTACTTAATGCTAATAATAATTCTAATGAAATAGAATTCATTCCTTTGTGTTGATAATACCAACCTTGTAATTCACATAGTTCTTTAACATCATCTAAAAAATAATTTGCTGATGCAAGTACTGTCCATTCTCCTTTGGACATATCTACTTGAGTAATATCTGTATAAAATCTTAATAACCCTGTTTCTTGTCGTGGTTTATAGTCTTTTTCATATCTATTCTTAACTCTAGATATTATTTTTTGTGATAATTCATGAATAGGGCCTCCTGGAATACGATAAGACTGATTAAGTGTCTTAATATCATCTACCTCGTCTCTTAATGCTATAAAGTGATCTACATCAGCCCCAGCCCACTTAAATATTGCTTGATCATCATCTCCAGCAATATAAGTCTTTTCTGCCTTCTTCCATATAGATCTAACCATCTCCCATTGTAAATGAGATAAATCTTGTGCTTCATCTATAAATAATACTTTAAACTTTGGAGCTAGATCTTGTTCTACAAAATCATCTAGTAAATCTGTAAAGTCTTTTAATCCTTTTTCTTTTTTAAATCTTTTAAGTTCTTGGTCTAATAAAAATAATGTATCTCTTTCTATATCTAATAAATTTCTTCTTGAATCATAACATTCCATTAGATCCATTTTTTTAACTCTGGCTGTATTGATAATAGTTAAGTATTCATTATCAGAATTAAATATACCATCTTCATCTGAATAAGATGCTGTCTTAATTGGTATATTACACCTTAATCCAAACTCTCTATAATCTTCTCTACTCATCATCTTATCTTTAGTAATACCTAACATTCTAAAAGCTAAAGAGTGAAGTGTTCTAAAATAAATTAAATCATGATCCTCGCTCAATCCAAATTTTTCAGATGCTCGCGTTGCTGCTTCCTTTGCTGCCTTCTTTGTAAAAGAAAAGTAACCTATCTCTTTTGGTTTTGTTCCTTGTTTAATGAATTCATCTACCAAATTTAACAACGTTGTCGTCTTTCCCGTTCCTGGTGGACCTAGTATTATTGTTTTCATATTTCTTTAACCTCCTTTCTAATATTTCTTTTTGTAGTTTTATTTTTTCTAATTCCTTTTTTAATAACCTATATTTTAAATACCAATTAATCCCTATCTTCATTAGAAATGTTGCTCTTGATATTTAATTGCAGATACAGAGGCATCTAATTTTT
>JALHTX010000386.1 GCA_022866015.1 Thermoplasmatota archaeon | reverse complement strand
TCAAGGTGCTCCATTAATTGCAAAAGTTATAGAAGAATTAAATAAGCTAGATTTTGTAATGATGGATATACTTGACTTTAATCATTCAGATGATACATATCTAGTACAAATAGATGCGTTATTTGCAAATAAGAAAAGGATAGATAGAGAAGAGTATGTTACCAAAAGGCGGTAGTGAAATTATAAAAGATCAATTGGTAAGTCTATTACCAGAAGGATCATTAGATGGAATTAACTTAATTACATCTGTATGTCATCCAAGTCTAATTCAAAAAGATAAAATTAATATAGTTTGGCAGCAATTAAGCTACGATCAACCTAATGTTCAATACATGAAGGATCGTAAATTTGTAGATTCAGTTGATTATTTTGTATATAATAGCCATTGGGTATTTGAGAAATTCAGATCTTATTTTAAGATTCCGGAGTACAAGTCGTTCGTTATTAAAAATTCTACACATACATTTGATAAAATAGAAAAGAATAACGAGCGTCTTAAATTAATTTATACATCAACTCCATGGAGAGGATTAGGTGTTCTTATTAAAGCAATAGAGAAATTAAATAAAACTAGAGATGATTTTACGTTAGATGTTTATTCATCAACTAAAATATATGGAAAGCAATTTGAAGAATTAGAAGGTGATAAATTTAAACCTTTATTTGATATGTGTAAGAACACAAAGAATGTGAATTATATCGGCTACGGCACTAATGAGGAAATAAGAAAAGCATTAGAGACAACTGATATATTAGCGTATCCGTCTATATTTGAAGAAACTTCATGTATCGCGGCCATTGAAGCAATGATGGCAGGATGTCATGTGGTGACAACGAATTACGGAGCGTTGCCAGAAACTTGCTCTGAATTTGCAACTATGATTGAATTTAATCCTACATTAGATTTAATTAATAGCTATGCAGATGCATTGGGTAATGTGATGGATAACTATAAGGCGGGAGTGTACAAAGAAGATACACAATTACAAACTCAATTTTATAAAAAGTTTTATTCTTGGGAAACGAGAATAGACGAATGGAAAGGCTTTCTAAACTATGTCAGAAGTAACAAAGAAAAACGTTAAATTATTTATAGCAACACCAGCATTTGGTCATATGGTTACAACAAACTATATGAACAGTATGATGAAGTTTATATCAACAACTCATCCAAGATTAAATGTATCAACAGCAATGCATCTTCAATCGGGGATGGCATTAGTTACACAAGCTAGAAATAATTGTGTATCATACTTCTTGAATTCAGATTGTACGCATATGTTATTTATAGACGCGGATATTGGATTTGAACCAGATGCAATACATAGATTAATTGAAAAAGATGTACCTCTTGCATTAACACCATATCCAGTTAAAGGTTATGGAGAAAATCATCAGTTACAATTCATAGTTCATTTTAAAGATAAGGATAATGTTAAGATGGATAAAGATGGGTTTGTAGAAATCACTGCAGGACCAACTGGATTCATGATGATTAAAAGAGAAGTGTTTGAAAAATTAGCAGAAAAATATCCTGAAAAGAAAACAGTTAATAAACAGTTAGTTGGTAACAAAGTAGAAACAATGACTAAAGGTTGGTATACTTTCTTTGAAACTGATCAAGATCCGGTAAATGGATATCTTGGTGAAGATATAGCTTTCTGTAATTTATGGGTTAAAGCAGGTGGTCAGATATATGCTGATGCTGCAACTCCATTAACTCACTTTGGAGCGCATTCTTTCCATGGTAATTTAGCTATGATGTTTCAGAAGAAACCAGTAGCTGAAGTTCATGGAGAATCTTTAGTTGACGAAAAGAAGAAACCGTAGTAAAATCACCGTTTTCGCTTAACTCCAAGACTAGCAATCTTGCTAAATTTAATATAATATAATTAACTATATGCAAGATTCAAAAGGTATAAATTCATTAAAACAAGCTAGAAAAATTCTAGATAGAAATGCTCCAAAAGGAGAGCATTTAGCATATATTAATAATGAAGAAGCAGAATACTTAAAAAATAGAGGTGGATCTGGAATAATGACTGTCTCTGGAATTCGTTCTTATGGATTCTTAAAAAAAATTACAAAACCATTTGCTAAAGTTTTAGACAAAATTGTACCAAACGAAATTAAACCAGCATTACCTTTTAT
>JALHTX010000385.1 GCA_022866015.1 Thermoplasmatota archaeon | reverse complement strand
TAGACAAGACTATTAGGATAAATTATATATATAGAATAAATTCATTATAATAAAGAAATTAGATATTATTTGAATATGGGGGATTGTTTACATAATGAAAATAAAATTAATCTCATTGTTTATAGTATTCTTATTTTTGTTTACATGTTTTAATGTACTATCATTAGAAGAAGATAATGATGTTGTTCCCTTTGAGACATTATCTTGTAATGATAGCTTTGTTTTTTCAAAAGCATCATTTGAAAAAACTGATGATTTTATTAAATTAAAACTTAGTGAGACAACTACTTATATTATGGATTCAGGAAAGCCAATGCTTCCTGTTGTTGTAAAAACATATGTTTTTCCAAAAAATGCTAAGATAATAAAAATAGAATGTAATTTTTCTGGTTTTTCTGAGCAAAAAATTTCTGAAAAAATCATGCCTGCTCCTCAGAAAGTACCTTTAATTAGTTTTAATAAAAATACAGTTCAAGAAAGTACTCTCATTTTTAATAGTAGTGTTTATGAAAGCTCAGAAGTGTATCCTTCTAGGAATTATGATTATAGTATAACTTGTGGGATAAATGGTTTAACTTTAAGTGTTAAAATGTATCCTGTTTGTTATAAACCTTTAGAAGATATAATTCTAACATATGATTTTGCAGATATTAATGTTGTATATGAAAAACCTACTTTTAAAACTATATATGAAGAAGAATATGATATGGTTATCATAGCGCCTAAAAAATTTTCTTCTGAACTGCGGCCTTTAATTAATCATAAGAATAATCTTGGTGTTCATACTTTTTTGAAGACAACCGAACAAATCTATAGAGAATATGGTGGTAGGGATAAACCTGAACAAATAAAATATTTTATTAAGGATGCGATTGAAACATATAATATTACATTTGTATTACTTGTTGGTGGTACAAAAGGTATTAGAAAACAGTGGTATGTTCCAGTTAGACAGACAAATGTTGATGTATATTGGGAAACAGGAACTATAAGTGAACTTTATTATGCTGATATATATAGATATAATGAATCATCTGCTTCAATTGAGTTTGAAGATTGGGATTCTAACGGTAATGGTGTTTTTGCTGAATGGTTATCTTATAAACCTGAGGATATAATAGATGGTAATCCTGATGTTGCATTAGGTCGTTTTGCTTGTAGAAACGCTGAAGAAGTAAGAACTGTTGTAAAAAAAACTATTGATTATGAAACTATGGCTTATGATTCTCCTTTTTCTAAAAAAATGTTAGTTGCTGGTGGTGATACATTTCCTAATAGTTTATCATATTATGAGGGGGAGATGACAACAGACGCGTCTTCAGCTCTTATGGAAAACGTTGGTTATAGTATTAAAAAAGTATATGCGTCAGATGGTTCATTTACAGGACCAAATGATATTCTTAGAGAATTAAAAGAAGGTGTAGGATTAGTTCATGTTGAAGGTCATGGTAATCCTGCTGAATATGTTACACATCCACAAAACAATGATACATGGATCTATGGTTTAACTGTTAATAATATGCCTCTTATTAAAAATCGTAATCCTTTGCCAATAGTTGTTATAGGAGCATGTCATAGTAGCCAGTTTAATGTGACTCCATTAAACCTTTTAATAGGTTTATTACCAAGAAATATTAAGGATTATTTTAATACTGATGATCCGGATCGTCCAGGGGGTTTCTGGCGATATGAGTATATTAGTGAATGTTGGAGTTGGAAGCTTTTAAGCCTAAAAAATAAGGGTGCTGTTGCAACAATTGGAAACTCTGGTCTTGGTTATGGTAACCCTAATGAGTATGCGCTTGACGATGTTGGTCAATGGTTGGCGATAAGATTATTTGATGCAATTGCTAATCAAGGCATGCAGACCATTGGTGAGGCTCATGCTAGATCAATTGCTGATTATGTAACTGTATTTGATGCTCATAATTATAGTATTTATGATAGGAAAACAATTGATGGGTGGACTTTATTAGGTGATCCGAGTCTTAAAATAGGTGGCTATAACTTAGCAGAGTAATACTTATTTATTTTACTTTTTTTTGTTTATTATTAATAATAGAATTATAGCTAATAAAATGATTACTATTTCAAAATCATGTATGATGAAAATACAGTGTCAGAAATAATGGGTGCTCTCATTCTCGTTCTGATAGGTGTCGCAGTTTTCACCATCATTTATAATAAATGATTACTCGATCCAACCAGGGCCAATCTGAGCTTGAATTTCAATAATTTTAAAAATTATATTCACTGTTAGAGTAGATTTAAAATTCAACTTAACATCCTGCCCCATCTTATTCAAATTAAATTGATTTAGATTTAGACCTGCTTCCATCAATGATTGATTTATAAAAACAAACCAGGCATTCGAAAAAGATGTAGTAATAGTCATGTTACTAACATCGGTAAAACTTATATTTGTTGATATATCACGAAACTCAGTTTGTATACCACAGGTCCCAGAACCGGCTGCTATAGTTTTTTGTCCAACACTAGAGATATTTATTACATCAAATGAAATATTTACTATATTACTCGTCTTGTTATAATCAACAATAAAATTAGGTCGAACTAATGTCTTATTACCTGAGGATTGACTTACAATCATCGCTCCAGCTTCATAGGTATATGATTGATCAAGGTAATACACATTAGTTGATGAATATTTAATTGTTCCAATTCGGTATGGATTTATTGAATTATTGATATTTATTGTACATGAATTTTTTAAAATTTCTAAAGTACCATATGCTTTGCTTGATACTAAAAAAGGTAATTCTTTACTACCTAATGTTACAAATGCTGCAATAGGAATGCCTTTTCTTCCATCTGCAGCTTGATTATCAATAACTGAAGTAATAAATCCGAATTGCTCTGCTACCCTATCCATGTGCTCTGCTTCACGCTGTTCCATAATTATTGGAACATAGACTAATTGAAAAATGGAGATGACCGTAACAATAAGACCAATAAGCAACATTGCTGTGACTATACCAACCACAGCACTGTTAGTTGTTTTCTTTATGATTTTTTTCATTCCAATCCTCACACAATTTTTATTTTGCTTTTTTCATTAACTCATTCCCTTTTGGAGAACTACTGACAATAATATCGCATTGGAATCTATGACCGTAACTCCAATATATTTATCTGTTATATCAATACCTGTAAAATTAAATTGCAGGGTTTCGCCGAAGTTCCATTTAAAGTCATTGTTTATATCAATTAATAAATCACTCGTGTTTCTTGGATAAGTATTAGAACCTATTGTTATTATTATATCTGTTGTTCCTTCGAGAGATTCTCCTCCATTATGTTCGATATATATCATATTGTTTTTTTGATCGATCGTTCCAATAAGATTAACTAAGGGAATAGAAGAACCAAAAAAAAATTGGGAAACATTAGAATTGAGGATAGCAAATAGCGTAATTGTTATTCCTAATAAAAGAAAAACACCAATAACTTCAGATACTGCTTGTTTAGAACCAATTTTCCTTTTCATTGCATCCCAATAACTGCTCTTAATTGTATCGTTAAGATACTTATTAATATTTGGGTTAACACGGTCAATTAAACTTGGGGATTAAAGATTTCCCGTTTTGAAAACTTTATTTTTTCATCATACATCACCCTATCCTTTTTAAATTACAAAACAAAAGGCATTCAGCACCTGGAAGCCACTGCATCATCAGGTGGCTTCCACCATGTCTGCTAGGTTATATACGTGACATTTGTAAGATGACATGTTATACCATTCTGCACTCTTATAAGAGCTGCAAAAACCAGTGCGAGCATTGCTGTTCCCACACGGAATAGGAATCCTTTCCATCCACGTTTACATGG
>JALHTX010000384.1 GCA_022866015.1 Thermoplasmatota archaeon | reverse complement strand
TGAATAATATTTTAATTCTTTATAATTTGGATTATAAATAATTGGACGTAAAAATAATTTTACTATTGAAAAACCACGAACATCCATAACAGGACCAACAGAACAAGTAATTGAAGGAAAATCTGCTGAAGAAGAATAAACGTCTTCATTTCTAAATATTTTATCATAAAGTTCATCATATGTTTTTTCTTCTGTATTTATTACAGGATGACCTGCAGGCATAATATCATAACTTCCTGGAAAGTTATGAACTATTTTATCGTATTGAATATTCTCAACTGTACCACCTGGAGGGAGAAGGACATATACCATTTTATACGGAAGATATGGTTCACCTGGATTAGCCATTAAAGGAAGTTTCTCATTATTACCATCAGCTATTGTAACAATGTCTAATGTTTCATTCAATAGTTGTTCTTGTGAAATAGTTGGTAATGTAAAATCAAAACTCAAAGATATAAAATATTTGTTATTATTTGTTCCCGATGCAATCGCTACATCGTTATATGAACCAATATTTATATTCGAAATAGCACCTGCCCCAATTAGAGCTAGAATAACTCCAAAGGTTGTATATTTTAATAAATTCATTTTCATTTGTTTTTCCTCCTTTTAAATTATATCTTTTATTAATTTTTATTTTAATTTTACTGGTAAATCTCTATTTCATATGGCTCTTTTGCTGGGTTCCAATCAATATTGTAATATGTATTAAATTGAGATGATAATCCTTCTGGAGCTCCAGGGATTTTATAAAATGGACCTAAATACGGTGGAGAGGGATATCCAATTATATCAGTTATAATATTAATTAGTATTGAAAACACTGGAATATTATATAATTGATTTAATGTATTGATTAATAATTCCCCATAATCATCATAATCAAATCCCCACCAATTACTCCAATAATTATTTTCCCATCCATTTTCATTTTCATAAAGGTAAAGGTTTGTATAGACAAAAAAATTATTATTTGAAAAAGTATTATGTAAAATATATAATGTAGGAGCAGGAGGATAACTTGTTTTTATTCCATAGCTCGCGTTTCCTAGGAATTCATTATATGATAAAGAATTTAAATCACCAGTAAAATCAAAAAATATACCAACATCATTATCTTTTAAAATGTTATATGATAACCCATTTTTTTGTGCACTAATGTATAATCCATTCTGATTTTCAATAAAAGTATTATTATTAATTTTATTATTCGAAGATTGAATATCAATTCCTATAACATTAAATTTTATTTCATTATCTTTAAAAGTATTAAAGGAACTTTGTGAAGAAATTCCTATTCCAATATTATTTGATGAAATAATATTGTTTGAAATAATATTATTATCTGATTCAACACATTTAATGCCATAATAATTTGAGTGTATGTCATTATTGGTAATTTTACAATTATTAGAATTAGTTAACAGGATTCCAGTCCCTTCTGGATGGCTGTTTCTAATTGTGAAATATTGAATTGAAATATTTGATACGTAACAGAATATTACATGATATTCCCTATTAGCGTCAATAATTGTTTTTTCAGTATTTTCCCCTATCAGTTTAATTGATTTTTTGATTAACACATTTTTTTCATAAAATATTCCATTATATACATAAACAGTATCACCGTCACTAGCTGCATTAATTCCATCCTGAATTTTATTGAAATGATCAACACCCCAACCAGGTGTTAAACTGTTGTAATCATCATCCACATAAATCGTATTAGCAAAAGATGATTTTAAACCATAACCCTCTAAACCTAATGAACTAATAGGTACAAAAGTTGAAAAAAGGATACATACTAGAAAAAATGTTATAGCAGTGTTTTTATAACGAGATAACTTTGTTTTAAATATTATCTTTTTAATATAATTCCCCCTCTCTTTATAACATTTTATTCCTTACATCTAAGGTAGTTAATTAAAATTATAAGCTTCTACCTCCCTTTTGTTAAGAAAGCCTATAACGTCCCCCGTACGCTACCTTAGTTATACCAAGTCGTAATCTATAATAATATATTTAAAGTTTATGAAATTATAAATTTATGTTCATATAATAAAAGATTATTGTTAAAATAAAACAATTAAATTAATTTTTTCAATTATTTGTAGCATCAGAAATTCTTTATATTTCTTTTATTGAGGAATTGATAAAATGTATTCCCCTTCACCAAAATTGTATCGAGAAGCAATGATTGTTGAGAGATGATCACACCCAGAAGTAATAATATAATATGCTGCTATATCATGTTTAAGAAAATAATCAAACCAGGCAGTAGCAAACCGAAGGCAGATATCTTTTTGCCATGATGGACAAGGGCAGAACGATCCTAAAACAGTAGTAAATCCAGCATGAGTACCACCTGAAATTGCGATGAGTTCTTTTGGTGAATTTGCTTTCTTGTAACTTTCTAGTACTGAAAAAATGCTTTTTGTTTTTATATCCAAATCCCCGCATTGAAATTGAACTGGAACAGTTAATTCATCAATAAGTTGGGTATGTGCATGAGAAAGAGCGACTATTGCCTTAATATTTTCTTGTTGAGCAGCCGAACCAGTTACTGCAAATCCACCAAGAGAATGACCAATCAAGCCAATATTTGAACTATTAACTAGATAGTTAACTGGATTTTCTGAAATAAGAAACGTTATTGCATCTTTTGTTACTTTCATCCAGATTCCCATCCGTGAATGAATTGTGGCTTCCAAAGAAGCGCCAAAACGTAAAAACAGATTTAACCTTGGAATATCAATTGCGTACGATGGCAATATTCCCTCAGATTTTCCTTGTCCTGGAAAATCAAAGATAAATGTAACATATCCTTGTTTCGCTAATGCCTTTGGAATCCAACTATATGCCGAAACATAACCTCCACCCCCTTCACAAAAAACAATACCTGGAAACCGATCAGTCTTATTGGTTGGATAATAAATTTCCCCATATAATGAGTAACCACAGCTTTCAAATGTTATATTTAGTTGTGAAATTTCATAGATATCGTTTTGTACTACTGTAAGGTTTCTTGTTGTCATTTTTCCTTGATAAATCGGAGTCAAACTTGAAAATATAATCATAGATAAAAGAAATATAAAAGTCAGATACCTAAATTTCAATATTTTCATATACAAACCTTTATTAATATATCCAAAAAGTAATTAAGGTTTTAATTTATAAAATTTTTGCAATAATGGTAACGTAGTAACTCTTAATTTTTAATATTTTGATTTTAGAGTTTATATTCATTAAAATAATATCGTCTAAAAGTAATATTATTACCTAATGGAAAGATAACTCCAATATTTTGATTTGTTTTCAAAATAGAAACTTCCCGATTCAAAATCTGTTTCCATGAATAAAATTTTTTAGCAACCTTCTTGGTTCCTTGATACAACTGATCCACAGTCATGTTTTTTGGTTGAAAGACAACATCCACCTGATTATATTTACTCCAATCTTTAGTAAGAATCCTCCCCTCTTCATCCAATCGTTTGAATAATGGAGTACCAGGATAGGGAGTAAGAATATTTACTTCAAGCACATCGATTTCATATTCATAGAGTTTATCAAGCGTATTATCAAATATTGCTGGTGTATCCTCATCAAATCCAAAGATAATCCCCGCTTGCACAGCCATGCCATGATCATGAAGTCTTTTAACCAGTCGTTGAAAATCTTTTGTTTTATTTTGCTTCTTTTTAACATGATTCAAGGCTGCTTGATTGATAGATTCAAATCCGATAAACCATTCAACACAACCCGCTTTCCTTGCAAAATTATAGAATTCTTCATCTAGATTCATAAGTGCTGCTGTTGTAGCATTTGCTACCCAGTATTTTTTAATATTATGTTTTATCATCTCCTTAAAAAG
>JALHTX010000383.1 GCA_022866015.1 Thermoplasmatota archaeon | reverse complement strand
GTTTTCTATTATGTTTTTTGCGGATAGTTTTATTTCACTTAAGATAATTTCATTTGTTATATCTGAACTTCCTCGTTTTTTTGATAGATATTGGCATACTGCTGCAGGTGTTATTCCTAGTTTTTCTGCGGTTTCTTTTTGGCTTAATCCATAGTCAGTAATCATGCTTTCTGCGATTTCTTTTCTTATTACAGGTAATCCATTCCACATCATATGTTCACAAATAGTTCGTTTCATAGGGTGCATCTTTCTTTTTATACTTATAATTACTAACTTATAATTAAAGATTGTTTTTTAATCAAAGGTATCTGTTACATAAGTTTCGTAAATTTTAAACCTGGGATAATTAAGAAAGATGCAGAGACAAAATTACTCTTCTTCTTTGTGATTTGTAAAGGGGTTATAAAAAAGAAACTCTAACTTTTTTTTTAATTTTTTATGAGAGATTTATAAATGATTAGTTGTTTTTGAATTGTAAATATAGAGACAGTAAAAAATATAAATAGACTCTTAATCGCCATCGGAATTGTAATTGCGATAATTGGTCTTGTAGCAGGTGGTATAGTAATAACAACCCCACAACTATTCGGATTATTTAACACCGAAAGCACCCCGTATGCGCAATACATGATTCTATTGATAATTGGGGGGGGGATGGTGCTGATTATAGTAGGTGCTGTAATACCAAGCAAAAAAAAATTTAATGGAGGCGAAAAAATTTAAAAGCTGGAAGAAGAAACCAATATTCTTGTCTATGAACTTTATGGTTTGAATAAGAAAGAAATCGCTATTATTGAGTAGAGTTTAAAATGAAAAAGAAATTTGATAAAGTGTACCAGTTTAAGATTACATTGCGAGAATCTAAGCCGCCGATATGGCGAAGGATACAAGTTCCGGAGACGTATACCTTTTGGGATCTTCATGTCGCTATTCAAGATTCTATGGGTTGGTCAGATTATCACCTCCATGAATTCGAAATAATGAATCCAACTACAAAAAGGAAAGTAAGAATGGGAATCCCTGAAGGTGATTTTGATCAAGAGGTTCTTCCTGGATGGAACCATAAAATCGCTGATTATTTTTTCATGGAAAATAAAAAATCAGATTACATATATGATTTTGGCGATGACTGGAACCATATAATAAAATTAGAAAAGGTTCTTCCATGTGACAAAAACACGAATTATCCCATATGTATTAAAGGAAAAAGGGCATGCCCACCTGAAGACGTTGGTGGAGTGTATGTGTACGAGAATTTTCTAGAAATCATAAGAAATCCCCGTCATCCTGAACATAAATCTATGAAAGAATGGGCTGGTGGAGAATTTGATTCTGAATACTTTAATATGGAAGCGGTACATTTTGATGATCCAGATAAACGGTGGAAAGGGACATTTAATTAAATTATATTTATTATCAAATAAAAAACCTTAGATGTAATCGATTTAGATGAAAAAATGATGTGATTCAATGAAAAAAGATAAAGAATTTAGCTACAACCCTTATCTGCATGATGCAATCTATGAAATAGTAGAGAATCAAATCAGAGAAGGAAAACCAAAAGAGACAAAAGAAACATTGGATAGACTCATGAATCTTGGATATACCCGGCATGATGCTATCCATAAAATTGGAGTTGTTGTTGTAGACAACATCTGCAACGTGCTAAAGAAGAAACAAGGATTTAATGAAAAAGGATTTGCCAAAAAATTACAAGCGTTAAAATAATATTATCTAATAAATCTAAATTCTAGTTCTTCCTATAAACGATTATATTAAATCGGGATGATAAATGAAGTATAAATAATGGGTTAACATGAATTCTATTGAAAAATATAAAAAATATAGAAAAGTTGGCATGAAACTCAATCATAGAATAATGGATAAGTGTCTTGATCGCGACACATTAAGGAAATCAGCTAAGTTACTTGGAATTATCCAAAAGGGGACGTTCGTGTTTGACAATGAGGATGAAACAAGTGTGTTAATGGATTTTGCTCTCAACGACTATCGATTTATTAACAAAAATGTTGTAGAGAGATATCGTGAAAAATTCGGTTGGAAAAACGAGATAGAGAAAGATATATTCGATGCATTATCTGCTTCGTATACCTCGCTGTTCAATATTACTTCTATTTCAAGATTAGAAAACACATTGATATTGAGTGATCTTTTAAATAAAAAAGACGATATAAAATTAATAGACATTGCTTTTAGTAATACAATTACACACAGTGGCTATCTATTGTTCACAAGACTCCTTCCGTTTAAGGATTTTAACATGACATCCGGCGTAACATTTGTTTTTCGACCATATAAGGAAAATCATCTTATCAGATTGTACAAGAAGAAAACTAAAAAAATAAAATCAGATGATGATGCCATAAAACGGTTTATTGCATTTTATGAATTGAATAAAACTCTTGGTATCGACGTAGCATATATATAACTAAATAAAAATATTAATCATTTAAAATCCATTTCAACGGCATATCGTTCTGCTCCTTGTTCAATCGCATATTCCACAGAACGTATATCTTTCATCAGAAATATCCTATCCCTGCCGATTTCTGCTTGTTCAATCGAATCTTTCAGGATAGACACATATGGTTTCATCCGGTCTATTTTTACTATGTATTCCTTTAGGTCTTCAACGATATCGACTTCAAAACCAACCTTCCATAAATATTTGATAATTTTGTTACGCTCACCAGCAGTCCCACATTCAAAACGATACTTCTCTTTGTTATAATACGGTGATAACTCATTAAATACCTGTTCATCAGTAAAATAGTATTTGAAACAGTAGAGTTTTCTTATTTTGAAGACATTAATTTTTTTTCTTGTTATATCGAAGTCCACAAACATAGAGCCATTATAACGTATTATTACTCTCTAATAAATAACTCTACTACCAAAAAAACGTCCCTTTATTAATTTTGAACCTCACTATTGGATAATATTTGTAGTTTATAAGAAGAAAAAAGGCTGATATAAAGTCTCTTTACATTGGTCTCCCGCGTTTTATAATATAAGGAAAGAAATATTAAAATCATCCAAACCTGTATAAGAGCGAACATTTATTTTAATACGGCGATAAAAATATGGAAAATAAGAAAAAAATAAAAACTAAAAATGTAAAAAAGGCAGAATACCCCAGTAAAATCTTTAAAGACTTTTATGGCGTAGTAAATAAACTTGAATATGTTGAAACAAAACCAACGACCATTGAAAATGAATTTGTTCTAAAAGTAAATGGAAGGGTTTATGGCTATGTTACACCAAGAAAATCCCATCCTATTGGTGTGTAAAGATTCATTAATGGGCATTGGAAAACTGAACATGTGATAACAGTTGAACAAGTAAATAAACTACTTGACAAACTGGCTGAGTTCAATGACAACCAAAAGATGACACAAAACCTAAAAGGTTTATGGGTGGCATAAATGGAAAACAAGAAACAAAAGAAAATGGAATTCGTACCATACAATATTTTTGGGGAAACAGAACTAATGACAATAGAAGAAGTCCTGCAAAAGTATTTTGGATACAAGGTGAAGGAGAAATGAACACTCAATATAAGTTGGTTGGGAAACACATAAATAAAACATATTTCTCGTCTGTTAATTGGGGAGTTGATTGGTAATTCGGTATGATTTTATTCCTATCCTATTATTTTCATACCTCCCTCTACCAATCAAATAACCCATATTTTTCATATTTTTAATAAATAGTTTTTAACAATTTGTTGTTTTTATCCTATATTTTTTTGATTTAAACAGTTCAAACGATTCATCCGCCGGTTGCTTCAACCCGTGTTTCAAACCTGGAACATCAACCCATCTGCTATCATACATTGAAACAACCCACCATAAGGACTCGTACATACAACCCCGCCTCCTGAGAGTGAACGCTCTTCTGCGACATCTCACAACAATATAAAATATTGCAGAGTATCGATTTTACAAGCAATGGAACCGTTAAAATTAGCTGAAATCATTTTATACGACTGGGAAATTGATGTTTTTACAGCTGATTCACGGAAAAGTGTAAGCTACTGAGTGAGATACATTTAAATTAAGCTTATATATTCATTTAAACAAAATAGTGAGGAGATGGTGAAGAAATATGAAAATTTGGAACTCCCATGAGTTAATTGGAAAAGAAGTTTTTGACGCAAATGGCAAGGCTGTTGGATGGGTAGATAAAACCTGGAACAGCTGGAACAACGACTATCCAGGATATTTTTTCGGGATAAAGATGAACGACTATGTTAGGAATACATATTTTAGAGGCGGAAATAAACTAATACCCGTTTACAATGATTATATCCGAAACGTCGATAACACAGTAACATTAACAAAGACGATGGATGACCTCTGCAGATACTGGACTAGAACAATTCCATGTGGTCCAACCACTTACCCAGTTGATGAATTAATCGAGATGCCTGTATACGACAAGTTTCACTCGCGAGTCGGAACATTTACAACATATGTGGAATGTAATGGACAGATTAATAACTTGGGTGTTTTGCTAGATCCCTATATCTGTGAGACATGTCAACTTCCCTATAACACAATGTTCCCTGTTGAGCCGTGGCATATCACCACTGCGAAAAGTACCATTACATTAGATCAGGCGTTAGATGAATTAAAAGAGTATTGGCAGAGAACGCGTAAATTCTAAAAGCGAGAGGTGACCTGCCTCTCAATCTATTATTCGATAAGAGGAGATATTCAACGATTGATTTTTACATGTCGTAAACCAAACATATGGAATAAAAAAGATTGAGTAATAGGTGAAGATTTGTTATGGAGCGGGTGAAAACCGGTATTGATGGATTAGATAACCTTATTAAAGGTGGGTTTCCAAAGGATACCGTTACCCTTGTCTCAGGTCCACCAGGTAGCGGTAAAACAATCCTCTGTTACCAAATTTTTATCCAAGGGATTGGACTCAGGGGATAAATGCTTGTTCTTAACAATGGATAAGAAAGCTGAAAAACTTATTATACAAGCCAAGGAACTAGGGTTTGATTTTCAATCTGCTATAGAAAAAGGTAAACTAAAATTCGTTTTTTTAGATATAAACAAAAAACTTGTATACGATGTTATGACGAAAGAAATCTTGTCTGGAGAATACGATCGGGTTGTTTTAGATTCTGTGACGCCTTTGTCTGAGATACCACTCTATGTGGAAAAAACTGAGCTTACAGATACTGTCAACCTTTCCACATCCGATGATTTTTCATCAGATGTCATTAATAACACGAGTAGATTACGCCTTAATTATATCAAGAATCTATTAGATACTGCACACTGTACCTCCATGATAACATCAGAATTGCCATTTGGTTCTTTTGAGCTTTCAAGAGATGGTATTACTGAATTTCTCGTAGATGGGATTATCCTTTTGAACTTTGATTCGACGATGGATAGAAGAAAACTCTCAGTGATGAAAATGAGAAGCACCCAGCATACATTGAGATCACGGGACATTAAGATCGGAGAAAGCGGTATAACACTCATATAAACTGTTGTATACGAATATAGTTTTTAAAGAAAAAAATACCTTGAAATTGTAGGTTAGGTTGGAGAATGATGCAAAAAGTGTAGTAGAATTATATTTCAAATTATATCCAGAAATTATTTCAGAAATAGATATTCATGAAGAAATGTTTACAGTCCAAAGCTGTGGAATAAACAATCCTGAAATTAAAAAATTAAACGAATTTTTTTAAAGTGTAACTAATTATAAGAGTATATAACATAAATTAGAGTAAGAATATAACCCCTTTCTTTTTTTTCTTCTGTTGATTAAGATATGATAATGGCTTAGAACCCTGTTTTATGCACGTTAATCCCTGTGTTATACAAGTATAGTACAAGTATAATCATTGTTCGGTATTTGTCGTATATTTTCATAGAAAAGTTTATTAACTAACGATACTTACCAATTGGTAAGTATGGGAAGTTGATTGGGGAATTTGATTGAAATTCGTTTCATAATATCATCTCTTCTCTCATATTCCTCCACAACCAATCAATTAACCCATATGGGGGATTAAAATATGGAAAAAATCGAGTTATTTGATGAAAAAACAGGGGTTGTGGTAAGAAAAATCAGTTTCCATAACTTAATATCATTTGATGAATTTTTAAAAAGTTTCAAAGCAATGAGATACCCAGGTTATAGTTGGCGATATAGTGGTAAAGGGAAAAAGAAGGAGAATCAGATTGTAGTTTGAGGGAGGAAAAAAATGTTTAATGATCCACCGAAACCAGATATTCCATTTCCTTTTCCTTGGGATCCTGATGAAGATAAGTAAAAACCATTCCTAAGCACTTTTTATTGGAGAAATACCATTATAAAGCATTAGTTGTTTTGAATTAGTGTTTGATGGAGGAAAAAAACTATGACAGAAGAAAAAACAGAAAAACGAACAGCTGAAGAAAAAAGAACTGATGAAAACGTAATATATGTAGGACATAAACCTCCGATGAGCTATGTACTCGCAGTAGTAACACAGTTTCAGGGTAGTGGCTCAGACGAAG
>JALHTX010000382.1 GCA_022866015.1 Thermoplasmatota archaeon | reverse complement strand
TCATCTTGTGAATAACCTCCAATATATTTCACCCATGTTTCTGCAGCTCCACATGGATCAGACCTTGAATAGACCTTAATAGGTTCGGAATTGGTCGAATCACCAACTAATTGTCCCCATGTCGGTATTGAATAATTTATAAAAATGTCCCTTAATTGTTGTTTTGTTAAACCATGTAATAAAATTTTATCTAACACAGGATTATCCTTGTTTATTGTACCAAGGACAGCATCCTCAACAACAGCGACTGCGACAATCCCTTGACTTATTTCAGCAGCAGTAACGTCTCTTGAAACCATGCCAAGATCTACTGAACCGGCCAAAGCATCAGACATACCTTTTCCTGCTCCACCTGATGAAACATCGATTTTAATATCAGGATGAAGCTTTTGATACTCTTGAGCCCATACCACCATCATTGGATATAGAGAATAAGCTCCAGAAACTTTTATTGTACTCTCACTTTTTTCTACACAACCGCAATTGCTGACGATTCCGATTGTTATGATTATTATAATTGCAAATATTCCTAATATCTTTTTTTCCTTTCGTGATTTATCTTCCATATTAATTCCCACATTTTATTAAATGCCATGAAATGCATTAACATAGCCATAATATGTATTATGTATTATTTAATATTATTGGTAAATTAAGTACATTTAATGGTATAAAACCAAAATGTTATGGATACACAAGGATTTATAAAAAACTAAAATTATATATAGGAATAAGATAAGGTGTACTTTGGTATTCTACATATGAGAAATCAAATGAAAATGGGAATAGTCTATCATGAGGACTTCAATAAATACGATCTAGGATTGGACCATCCATTGATTGGTGATAAACCTAGAAAAGTACTTGAGTTTTTTGAAGAAAAAAACATAATGAAAGACTTTGAAATTTTTACACCAAAAAAAGCAACTCAAAAAGATTTAGAAAGAGTCCATAAAAAAGAATACATTGAAAAAGTAAAAGAGCTGAGTAAAACCGGTGGTATGCTTGCTAATGATACACCTGCTCCAAAAGGAATTTATGATATAGCTAGACTTGCCACAGGCGGGAGTATTCTTTGCGCAGAAAAATTAATGGAAGGTTTTAAGTGCATGTGTAATCCTTTAGGTGGTTTTCACCATGCAAGTATAGGAACATCATCTGGTTTTTGTTTTTTTAATGATATTGCAATAACAATTGAATATCTACGTGAAAAATATCATCTGAAAAAATTTATGATTGTTGACACTGATGTTCATCACGGCAATGGAACACAAGATATCTACATCGATGATCCTTCTGTCTTAAATATTTCTTTTCATCAGGATGGGCACACACTTTACCCTGGGACAGGTAAGCTTGAAAGTATAGGAAAAGATGAAGCAAAGGGATTTACTGTCAATCTTCCATTGCCACCTAGTACTGGAACCGGTAGTTATTTGATTGCATTTAATCAGATTGTCCCACCGCTTGTAAAACAATTTAAACCAGAGATAATATTGTTTCAATCTGGTGTTGATACTCATCACTCTGATCCATTAGCAGACTTAGACCTTACTTATCAAGCTTATTTTTATATTTCTAATAAAATGAGGGAGCTGTCTGAAAATAGTTGCAATAAATTGCTTGTTCTTTTTGGTGGAGGTTACAATAGTAATGCGAGTATAATCTGTTATTATAATGTGATGTGTGGTCTTCTTGATAATCATAATTATATCAAGGAAGAGGACTCCATGTCTCATTTTAGGGTTGAGACAGTTGTAGAAAATATTTCACGTCTTAAAAAGTTGTTGGCGGATTATTGGGATTTTGAATAATTTTCAAAATTTTTAAAATATAATCTAATCATAGATACAATAAATTTATTAAATAATTTTAAATATGGGGCAACCAAATTGATTCAAACAAAATAGTAAGAAGGGATATTATGGGTATTGAAAACCTAGATAAAATGTTTAAACCAAAAAGTATAGCTGTAATAGGTGCATCAGACAAAGTGGGAAAAACAGGTTATAGAATTTTTAGAAATTTAATAGGCTCAGGATACGATGGAGTAGTATATCCAGTTAATCCAACAAAAGAAAGTATTCAAGGAGTAGCTGCATACAAATCAATAGATGAAGTTCCAAAAGTAGTTGATTTGGCAATAATTGTAACGCCTGCAAATGTAGTATATGATGTGATAGAACAATGTGGAAAAAAAGGAGTAAAAGGAATATTGATCATTTCAGCAGGTTTCAAAGAAATAGGTGAAGAAGGAAAAAAACTAGAACAAAAGCTCTTGGAACTAAAAGAAAAATATAAATTAAGAATAGTAGGGCCAAACTGTGTTGGTTATAGCTTACCATATCTTAATTTAAATGCAACATTTGCAGGTTCAATGCCTGATAAAGGAAATATCGCACTATTCTCCCAAAGTGGTGCAATATGTGGAGCAATCCTTGACTGGGCAGCTGCTGCAAAAGTAGGCTTCAGTGCATTTATATCAGTTGGTTCAATGCTTGATGTAGATTTTGGAGATTTAATAGACTATTTCGGGCGAGATATATACACAAAAAGTATTGTTTTGTATTCAGAATCAATTACTAATGCTCGTAAATTTATGAGCGCTGCTCGTGGATTTGCTAGGGTAAAACCAATTATTGTTATAAAGTCAGGAAGATTTGCAGAAGGTGCAAAAGCAGCATCATCTCACACAGGTGCAATGGCTGGTGAAGATTACATTTATGACGCTGCATTTAAACGAGCAGGAATAGTCCGTGTAAAAAATATTCTGGATTTATTTAATGTATCATCAATTCTTGCAAAACAACCGCGTCCATCCGGTCCAAATATTGCAATTATAACAAACGCTGGGGGACCAGGCGTTCTTGCAACAGATGCAATTATTGAATATGGAGGCAAACTTGCCAAACTATCAGATGAAACAATGCAAAAACTTAACTCATTTTTACCAACTCACTGGAGTAAAGGAAATCCTATAGACATAATAGGGGACAGTGATGAAAACGTATACCAAAAAGCAATTGATGTATGTCTTGATGATCAAAATATCGACAGCATTCTAGTGATTTGTGTACCTCAAGTCGTAGCAGATCCAAACCGTCTTGCAGATAGAATAATTGACCTTTCAAAAAAATCAACAAAGCCAATACTTACTTCTTTCCCAGGTGAAGCAAGTGTTCAGTTTACAAGGGATTTGTTAAACAAAAATAATGTTCCAACATATAATACACCTGAAGAAGCAGTTGAATCATACATGTATCTTTATCGATATGCAAGAAATCTTGAACTAATCTTTCAAACACCTGAAGAACGACAAGTTGTTTACAATAAAGAAAAGCAAGAAAAACTTAAGCAAATAATTAAAAAAGTAAAAGAAGAAAAAAGAACAATTCTAAGCGAATCAGAAGCCAAAGAATTCATTGAAACATATGATATTAAAATCACTAAACCCATTTTTGCAAAAAAAGAAAGTGACGCAGTAAATGTCGCAGAAAAAATTGGTTATCCTGTTGTTATGAAAATCCAATCACCACAGATAACACATAAAAGTGATTCAGGTGGTGTAGCACTTGATTTACAATGCGAAGAATCTGTAAGAAAAGCATATAAAAACATGATGAAAAAGGTTAAAGAAAAAGTACCAAATGCAACAATTGAGGGAGTAACTCTCCAAAAAATGGCTAAAACCCAAGGTGGTGAATTTATACTCGGTTCAAAGAAAGACCCGGTTTTTGGTTCAATAATACTATTTGGTATGGGCGGTATATTCACAGAGTTATTCAAAGACCTCTCAATTGGTTTTCCACCATTAAATCAGGTTATCGCCCAGAGAATCATTGAAAAAACAAAAGCATATACTCTCTTAAAAGGATTCAGAAATATTCCACCTGCTGATATGGAAAAAGTTGAACAAACAATGATTAATTTCTCACAGCTAATCGAAGAACACCCTGAAATTGCTGAAATTGACATAAATCCATTAATTATCTGTGATAATGAACTAGTTGCAGTTGATGCAAGAATTGTTATCGATGAAAATCCTGCAGGAAAGCCTCACATGATAATTAGTAGATATCCAAGTAAATACATGAAAAAAATTAAACTCAAAGATGGAACATCTGCTTTACTTAGACCAATAAAACCAGAAGATGAAAACATGTGGCAAGAAATGTTTGATACTTTTTCTGATGACGCGGTTCGCTTCAGATTTTTCAGAAGAATTAAAAATACACCACATGAAATGAGAACACGTTATTGTAATATTGACTATGATCGTGAAATAGGAATAGTCGCAGAGATAACGGATAAAGGAAAAAGACGCATACTAGGTGTTTCTAGAATTATAATGACACCTGGTCAAAATGAAGAAGCAGAATATGCACTAATCGTTTCTGATGAATGGCAGCGTAAAGGATTAGGTTCCGAATTTCTTGATTACACAATTGAAATCGCACGTGATAAAGGCTTAAAAAAACTTACAGGAGTTGTACTAAACGACAATGTACCGATGATTACACTTTGTAAAGAGAAAGGATTCAAAGTAGAATCAGGAGACCCTGGTGAATACAAAGTCGAGTACAAACTATAAATATTAATATAATCAATAATAATCTAGATTAAATATGCAAATTCCAATTGTATACGGTAAAGAAAAAAAATTACTAAATATCGATCACGAATGTGAAATTCTAAAACCTACAGATATAAAACTAGAACCCGAAGAAAAAATACTTGAAAAAGGATTTTTTAATCCTTTAAAAAAAGAATCATTTGAAGAATTTGCATCAAGCTCAGATCGTTTACTTATAATTGTAAATGATGGTACTAGACCTACGCCAACAGCAAAAATACTTACTTATTTAACACCTATCCTTTCAAATCATCCAGATGTTGGTTTTATAGTTGCATGCGGCTCTCATCAAAAGCCAACAGATGAAGAATTCAAGTTTATATTTGGAGAATGCTTTGAAACAATCAAAGATCAGGTTTTTGTTCATGACGCTAAAGATAAAAAAATGATGAAATATGTGGGAAAAACACATAGAGGGACACCAGTTTATTTTAATAAAAAAATTTTTGAGTATAAAAACGTGGCTATGATAAACAGTGTAGAACCACATTATTTTGCAGGTTATACCGGTGGGCGTAAATCGTTTTTACCAGGAGTTGCAGGTTATGAAACAATTGAACATAACCATTCTTTTGCATTATCTGAAGACTCATGTGCACTTGGTTTGAAAGGCAATCCTGTAAACGAAGATATGATAGATTCAGTTAAACTCATTGAAAAAGATGTTAATGTTTTTTCAATTCAGATTGTTTTAACCCCAGAAGGAAAATTGTATAAGATTACAACTGGCGACCTGCATGATTCTTTTAATAAAGCAGTAGAATATGCAAATAATCTTTTTTGTACACCTATTACAAAAAAAGGTAACATTGTGATAACTGTTGCATCACCACCAATGGATATTAATCTATATCAATCTCAAAAAGCCCTTGAAAATGGTAAACTTGCACTTCAAAAAAATGGTGTAATAATACTTGTATCAAAATGCTATAATGGTGTTGGTCCTGATGAATTTTTAAAACTTTTATCAAAATCAGATAAACCCGAAAAAGTATTAGACGTGCTTAAAAAAGAATACAAATTGGGTTACCATAAATCAGGTAAAATAGCAGAGCTTGCAACATGGGCAGATATCTATGCTGTAACAGATATAAAAGAAGAACTTGTAAAAAAAGCTTTTATGAAACCATTTAAAAATATCCAAGACGCAATAGATGCCGCAGTTAAAAAAATAGAAAAAAATGGTGAGAAAATAAGGATAATTTTTATGCCATATGGCGGTCTAACAGTACCATTCTATTAAAAATAGCAATTCTTATAATATACATATCGTTACTGCGAAGTGAGGATGGTGATTAAAAAATGGTTAATGCTATTGAAAAATTTGGTCAAAGCGCAGGAAAAGTATGGAATACTCTAAATAAATATGGTACTCTAACAGAGCCAACTTTGATGAAAAACACAAGATTAACTGATAAAGAATTTTACGCTGCAGTCGGCTGGCTTGCAAGAGAAAACAAGATTTCAAAAACAGGAGAAAAATACCAGTTAAGCGAAACAAATTTAACAGAAAAAATAGGAAATGCTGCTGGTAAAATATATAACGTTCTTGTAACTCATAGAGAAGTAGAAGTAACCTCAATACCTCGCATTACTAGACTTAAAACTAATGATACATATTCTGGTATTGGTTGGCTTGCAAGAGAAGACAAAATCTATACTACAGACGATATAATAAACAACGATCAGTTCAAAATTAAGTTAAAATAAAAAAAATAACTTTTTTATTTTTTATAAAAAAGTTTTTATCTTTTCCTCCAACTTACTTAAAATTAATTCTATTTTGTTCTCTAATTCTTTTGTTAATTTATTTTTAAAACCTATTTTTTTAGGTTGAATTCCGAACATATATAATTCTGGTTTTTCATCTATTTTTTCAGATATTTTTAAAACATTTAAGATATTTACTTCATGCGTTGTAAAATTAATATTTTTATCCGAATAAACTTTATCATCTATTTTAAAAAATTTAAAATCTCCAGGTTTTCCATTAAAATCAATTGCATCGATTAATAAAACAATATCAAATTTTGCAAATAGATGAACAAGAGAAATACCACCTGTTCCACCATCAATAAATTCAATATTTTTTGCAAAATTATTTTTTTTCCTGATTAGTTTTTCAATTAGATTTATTCCTATACCATCATCTTGTCTAAGTGGATTTCCAAGGCCAATAACTCCTATTCTTTTCATTTTAGATGAATTTTACTTTTAGATAATGTGTACTACATGATATACATGGGTCATATGCACGTACTAGCATTTCCAGGTTTAGTTCTATTTCTTTTTCAGATTTATCTAATATCTGCGGTACAAATTCTTCCATATCATGTTGTATGTTTGCATGGTTTTGATTTGTAGGAATTATACAGTTTGCCTTTGTACATATATTATTTTTAATTGTATAATCATGTAATAGTATCCCACGTGGTACTTCAACTATTCCAACGCCTTGTCCTGTGTCTTTTTTTGGTTTAATTGATTTTTCTTCTTTTATTCCTTTTTTTAATAGTTTATCAACTTGAATTATTGAATCTTCGATGTTATGTACAAATTCTACTAGTTGAGCAATGTTGTTCATAAATGGATTAAAGCAAATTGGTTTGAATTCAAACATTTTTGCTATTTCTTGTGCTAGTGGATGAAGTTGTTTGCTATTTAGGTTATAGCGAGCAAGGGCGCCAACCATATATGATTTGCGAGCATGTTTTGCATATTTTGCTGTTGATTGTGAAACAATGTATTCCTGCATTATTTTTTTGTAGTTTTTGTAATCTTTAAAAGCACCTGTATCTGTAGAATTAATGCATCCATCATAAAGTGCATATTCTTCATTTGAGCTAAGACCGATATATTCTGTTTCACGGGTGAAATCTGGTATTTTATCAGCTAAACTTAGTATTACTTCTGCGACTTCTTTAGTGGGTTTTATTGAGTCTTCATGTTTTTTTCTAAGATCTATTAGTTGTTTTTTATTTGGAACCATTGAAAAACCACCAACTACAAGGCGAATTGGATGTGTAGTTCTTCCGCATATTAGATCAGACATTTCATTTGAAATGCGGTGAAGTTTTACAATTTTTAAAAGTATATCTTGATGTTTGCTTCCTGCAAGTGGGAAAACACTTCCTACACCAAGTAAGTCTGGTACTGCAAGATAGCCTATATGAAGAATATGGCTTTGCATGTTTTCTGCATTTATTGCTAGTCTGCGTAGAATTTGAGATTGAGCTGAAATTTTTATATCAAGTGCATCTTCAGTTGCTTTTAGACTTGCAAGGGAATGCCCAATACTGCAGATACCACATATACGTGATGTAATTGGACGTAGTTCATCATAATGTCTACCTCTTAGCATTGCTTCAAAGAAACGTGGTGCTTCTGGTACCTGCCATTGTATTTGTTTT
>JALHTX010000381.1 GCA_022866015.1 Thermoplasmatota archaeon | reverse complement strand
GGATCAAATTTTAAGATTCTGTGGTCTTTGTTTGGTTCCTGTTTGGTTCCTTTTAGGACTTTGAAGAGTACAGGAAAATTATAAGTGCTTGCATTGGCCACATTACCTGGCACGTAGGGATACCACAAATCCAGTACTAGAATCCCGATAGCAGCGCCCGCTACTGCCTGTCCCTTAATCATTTGAATTTCAACATCAGCTTGTTTATATCCACTTAAGTATGCATAATTCATATCTACACCTATTCCTTTTTAAATGTAAAAATTCCTTTAAGTAGGTTTTGGTCGTCTAAAATTACACTACTATTGAAAGCTAATACCTCTTTCAATAACTCTCTGGCTGAACTCCCTCGATTCCGTTAGCTTTCTCTTCTCTATTTTTCATTCGCCATGTCAAATATGTTTGAAAATATAAAGATTTATATTATTTCTTAATCAACCCTCTCCAATTTGAAAATGACATTTTTTAGACCGTCAGTACAACAAGGAAACCACACGCCTTCTTCACACCAAGGGTAATTGCCCCCATACCGAAGATGTGTAATATCCCTATACATGTCAGAAAAAGCCCAACCACAGAACCCATCAGGACAACTTCCATCTTCTGGAACTATGAACTCATCTCCAACATTTAATGCAGTACAGTCATCGGTCCAATCTTCAATGAGATGACACGGTGGGTTATCACCCCATAAGTCTTTGGTACTCACCTTTTTAATTACTGTGATCTTTACCTTACTTGCCAATTTCAAACCTCCTCTATTTTATTAATGAAATTAATGATTTTGAATTTTGTATATCTATTATTAAAAATAAATTGTTAAATGTCAACAATATTTTGTAATTATTTACATATTTTAAAAAAACGTAACATAATTATTTAATGAATTTTCTTTTATTAATTTATTTTCGAAATTTTGGATCTTTTTGATAAGAATGAGTTCAAAAACAAAAGAATTGAAATAAAAACACACATGTAAAGAACAAAAAATATTGCAGATTTAATACTATAGAATTTTATAATATAAACTATAATAATGTTTGATATAATTCCTCTACTATATAAGAATAACATTAGTATATATATTATAAGGTTTTTCTATCTCTTAAAAAATCTGAGGTGATTGATATTGTTGAAGGCCATAAACTACCGATAAAAAACCGCTTATAATAAAAAAATAAAAGAATAATTATTCCTTATTAAAATCGTAAGCAGAATGGCTAATACTGAAAAAAGAAAAAATGCTTACTAAATAATATATATTTATCCTCCTTCCCAGGTAACTATAAACAAATCTACCCAAGGATATGGATAACTAGAATATTGCTAGTGAAATTCCGGAAAACCAGACTAATCTTCTTCAGGAAAATCTTCGGCTGGCTATGTTACATTTATCCCAGCACAGTTCACCAGAGTATCAATCCTTTTAAATTTATCAATAACTTCTTTTACCATATTATCAACTTCATTTTTTTACGAACATCGGTTTTTATAGCCAATGCAAATCTCCCTTTATTATTGAACTTCCCAGAAAGTTCTCTTAAAATCTCGATACGCCTGCTTGCCAGAACCACCTTTGCTCCTGCATCTTAAAGAGTTATAGCAGCATTTTTTGCT
>JALHTX010000380.1 GCA_022866015.1 Thermoplasmatota archaeon | reverse complement strand
TAAGAGAACTTCTTAAAGAAACACAGGATCCAGAGGTAATCTCTTTTGCAGGTGGGCTTCCAAACCCGGATTCTTTTCCAATTGATGATTTAAAAGATGTTGTAAAATATGTTATGGACCATCATGGTAAAACAGCCTTGCAATATGGTACTACTCAGGGTTTACCTGAGTTAAGAGAAATTATTGCAGAAAGAGCATTAAAGGAAGGGATTGAAACTAATGCTAATGAAATAATAATAATGAGTGGTTCGCAACAAGCACTTGATACAGTTGGTAAGATTTTTTTAAATCCTGGAGATTATGCAATTTGTGGTCTTCCAACATATCTAGGTGGAATTAATGCTTTTAAAAGTTACGAGGCAAACCTTGAGGGAATTCCACTTGATAACAATGGAATGATTGTTGATATTCTAGAAGATAAAGTAAAGAAATTCTTGAAATCAGATATAACTCCTAAGTTTATCTATACGATTCCTACTTTTCAAAACCCTGCAGGGGTTCTAATGCCAGAATCTCGTAGGAAGAAACTAATCGATATTGCAAATAACTATGATCTATTGATAATCGAGGATGATCCATATGGAAAACTTCGATATGATATGGATTATGTAAAACCAATAAAAGCTTTTGATGATGAAGGCCGTGTAATTTATATGTCAACGTTTTCAAAGATTTTATCACCTGGTTTTAGACTTGCATGGACAATTGCATCACCTGAACTTACGCGTAACATGGAAATATGTAAGCAAGCACTTGATTTGTGTACTAATACATATACTCAATTTATAGCATGTGAGTTTATAAAACGTGGTTCACTTGATCTTCATATAATGAAAATATGTGAGTTATATAAACCTAAACGAGATATTATGATTAATTCTATAAAAAAGTTTTTCCCAGATGGATATACATGTTATAAACCCAAGGGGGGAATGTTTGCATGGGTAACTCTTCAAGAAGGTATTGATACTGAGACGATGTTTCTTGATGCAATAAAAGAAAAAGTTGCATATGTTCATGGTAAAGCATTTCATGTAGATGATGGTGGTGGACGAAGCATGCGGTTGAATTTTTCTTATTCAACAGACGAACAAATACATGAAGGAATAAAACGTCTTGGCAGTGTAATAAAGAAAAAACTAGAAAAAAAATAACCTGTTTATAGTTACGATGGCTCTTAATAAAAAAATCATTATTTCTTTTTGCACCTTCACGATAATTTTTACTTGTTTTTCTGGTTGTATCCTTAAAGATATTTTTGGTGCTGCTACTTTTTCATTAGATTCTTATAGTATTATTGATGATCAGGGTTTTCCAGCAATTTCTGTCTATTTCAATTGTTCTGGTCGTATAAATCTTAAAACTTTTGATACAAGTTCAAATTTGATTGATTATGATTTTTTTTATCATGAAGGTAATACAACTCTAAACATTGGAGAGTACAGAGAAACAATTAATCCTGGGAAATATAGTTTTAAGGTTTATGACAAAAATGATAAAGAGATTTTTAATAAAGATTTATCTTTTAAAGGATCCAATTTATCAATTATTAAATGTGAACAGCAATGGTGGGAAGACAAAAATAAATACATACTTATTGGTTTGAAGATTTATGTTCAAAATTTGGGTGATATACCTGTTTATCCTTTTTATGCTGATATGATTGTTGATTCTAAAACATATACTGATGATATTATTCCATCTGTTATTTTACCTGGTTTTAGTAATTATATTTATTTTAATCTTATCCATGAAGGTGTTTTTAATAATGATACATATAAAATTGTTTTAAAAGATAAAAATAATATTAATCTTGCTATCGGTAGTTTTAATTTTAATGTTAAAAATAGTATTTCAACAAAATATTATTCTCAAGGGTTAGATAGAACCATTGCGGTTCCGTATCCTGATTTTTTATATAATTATTATACTAATCTTGATAGAATTGTTGTTGAGGATTATAGTGTTTATATACTTGACCGTTACGATGATG
>JALHTX010000379.1 GCA_022866015.1 Thermoplasmatota archaeon | reverse complement strand
TCTATACCCGATACTTCTGAGATGGCAGCCACCTCGGGCCGAGGTGACGTAAGATAAAGACATTGCTTCAGTTGCTCTTGGGTCATATCCTGGGAGTTCTAATCCTTTTACATGAACTGCGAGTTTTTGGGAACCCTTGATTTTTTCTGAAGCTTTTTTTACACCCTCAGCAAAAATATCTCCTATCCCTTTACGATACGCTATGTTGTTGATTATCTTAATTATTGCTTCATGATTACCAAACTCAAGGTCAACACCATCTAGTTTTTGCTTTGTAATTAATCCTTTACTGTAACAATCCATCCCAAAAGCAATGACATTACCAGTAGAAATAGTATCCATCCCTAATCTATTACAAACTTCATTTGCTTTTGCAATCGACTCTAAATTCTTATTTCCACACAAGGAACCAAGAGCAAAAAGTGTTTCATATTCTGGACCACTGACATGAGTCCCAGCATACGGACCATCTTTTACCTCAGAAATGTTTTTACATGCAACGATACACGCCTGGCAGCTTCTTCTCTTGATAATGATTTTCTCTTTCATCCGATCAATGTTAATTTCTTCTGCTCCATCAAATTCACCCTCAGTCCAATTTCTTGTTGGTAACGCACCCATGTACTGCGTCAACATCAATGATTCTGGCGTTCCATCGAGCAGGATACCACGATCTTTAAGTTTTTCATTAAAATCTTTTTTAAACGTATCAATTTCTTGTTGTTTTCTAATTTCTTTTTTCTTTGACCCATGGACAACAACTGCTTTTAATTTTTTTGAACCCATCAACGTTCCCACACCAGCTCTCCCCAGAAAAAATCCTTCTGCATGAGTGATACATGCATACTTTACTAGGTTTTCTCCAGCAGGTCCAATAGAAACTACTTGTGAAGCTTTCCCATGATCTTCTTTTACTATTTTTTCCGTTTCAAACGTATCTTTTCCCCATAAATCCCCGGCATCTTTTATGCTAACATTATAATCATCAACCAAAAGATATACAGGTTTCTTCGAAATACCCCTTATTACAATGAAGTCATAACCAGTTTTTTTAAACATAGGAGCAAAATATCCACCACAATACGACTCACCAAAAATATTAGTCTGAGGAGACTTAAAAATAACTCCTAGTTTTTCTCCACCAGATATATTTAATCCAGTAACTGGTCCAGTTGTAAAAATCAATAGATTATCAGGACCTAAAGGATCAGCCTTTGCTTTGACTCTATCAAATAATAATCTTGCTCCTACTCCTTTACCCCCGATATAAGTTTTCACGATTTCTTCAGGAACACTTTTTTCTTCCCATTTATTTTTAGAAAGATCAACCTCTAATATCTTACCATCGTGTACCATCTAAACACCAGATATTTTATATTCTACTAAAACCCTGTTTAAGTAAAAGAATATACTGTTAAAATTCTTTTGTTATAATTCTAAAAAATGAATAAGTTTTATTCAATTAGATTTTTTCTTAGATTAATCTAGTCTGAAATTGCATTAAAAATAAATTTAAAATTAATATTTTTAATGTACAAAAAATGTATAAACACCAAAACTCATCATAATAAAAAAACTGATTCCTTGCAAGACCATATGGTAGATAAAAAAATAATAAAATTTGAAGTGAGGCTGTTTATGAGATGTACAAAAAAACATGAAGAATTCATGTTTAATTTTATCAAAAAAGTTTGTGAAGACATAGGGTCACGATCACCATGCAGTAAAGAAGAAGCACAATGTGCCAATTTTTTACAAAAACAGTTAAACAAATATTGTGATGAAACATTGATCGATGAGTTTTATTGTCAACCTGGTGCATATCGTGCTATGTTTCACTGGCCAGTTATTCTTTATATCTTTGCGATTCCTTTCTATTTATTTCTACCATGGGTTTCATTACTCTTAACAATTTTTGCTCTTGTAATACTTATTGGAAATGAAATGTATAACATGGAAACAATAGATATATTTTTTAAGAAACAAAAATCAACAAATGTAATAGGAAAAATAAAACCTACTAAGCAAACAAAAAACATTATTATTTTAAGTGGTCATCATGACTCAAACTGGGAGTTTCCAATGGGTAAACAATATGGCACTAAGGTTAGTATCTTTATGACACTCCCAATAATATTTAATTCTATTATATCTATATTCTCTACAATAAAAATAATTAAACCTTTACCTGAATTACTAAACTATATCTTTATAATAATTCTAATTGCTGCCTCATTAGTTATGATACCATTTTTCATAAAAGTAATATCAAAAACCCCTGTAACAGGAGCAAATGATAATTTAAGTGCCCTTGCTGTATGTCTAACTGCTGCTCAATACTTTTCTGATCCAAAAAATAAACTCAGCAACTCAGAATTATGGATTGTTTCATTTGGTTGCGAAGAAATAGGTATTCGAGGAAGCAAACGTTTTATATCTAAATATTTTGAAACCATCAAAGACGCTTTTAACATTAATTTTGATCTTATTGGCGAAAAAGGATGTGAACCATACATTGATAGGAAAGAAGAAATGGGTCTTATAAAATTATCACCTGAGATTTGTGATATATTAGAAAACGCTGGAAAAAAAGTGGGTATACCTATGAAACAGATAAGTGTCATGTGTTTCACAGACTCAATGGCGTTTGCTATGAAAAAACTGAGATCAGCCTCAATTGTCAGTTTTAAACCAGATGGAAAAATGCCAAGTTTTTATCATACTGTTAATGATAAACTAGAAAACGTTGATCCTCATCTGTTAAGAAAATGTCTTGAGGTTTGCTTTCAGGCTGTAAATGATATTGACTCAAAATTTTCTTAAGATTTTTAAGGCTATGAGATATTAAGTATATAATTTAGAAGAGAGGAACTATGAGATTATCTGATAAAACCGCTGTTGTTTTCGGATGCAATGGTACTATTGCTAAAGCTATCTGTAAAAAACTTTCTCAGGAAGGATGTAAAATTGTTGTTACTGATTTAAAAAAGGATTTAGCTGAACAACTTGTTTCAGAGATCAATAACGCGGTTGGTATAGGTGCTGATGTCCGCATCGAAAAAGATGTTAAAAAAGTAATCAATCTAGCTTTGAAAAAATTTGGTAAAATTGATGTTGCAATAAATTGTTCCCGTATTGCGCTACTTAAGGAAACAATAGAGTTTTCTGAAAAAGAGTGGGATACTATTGTGGATTTCAATGCAAAAAGCATGTATCTTATAGCAAAATCTGTTCTAAAAAATATGATTGATAATAACTCTGGTTCAATTATTGGTATTACATCAAAAGCTGCTAAATCAGGACCTGCTAACTTCTCAGCCTATGCTGCATCAATGAATGCATCAATAGGTTTACTTAGAAGTCTTTCATGTGAAGTTCGAAACAACAACATACAAGTGAATGCACTGTGTCCTGGTTATATTGAACATGAGGAACTAGCTCTTGGTGCAGAGTTAACAGGAAATAAATCACCAGATAAAGGTATTTATGTACAGTTTTCACCACTTATTGATATCACAAATGAACCTGAAGCCCTCGCAAACCTTGTCGCTTACTTGGCTAGTGATGAAGGACGATTTATCACAGGTCAAGCGTACCATTTGTGTGATGATGATGTTACTTATTGGAGGAATCTTGGTTTAGAAGCAGAGATGTAAAAAAAATAGGGTGATAAACTATGAGGTTGAAAAATAAAACAGCTATAGTTACAGGATCTGGTAGAGGAATGGGTAAAGCATTTGCACTTGCTTTAGCAAAAGAAGGTGCTAACGTTGTTGTTAGCGATATTAACCTAGTGGAAGTAAAACAAGTATCTGAAGAGATAAAAAAACTTGGGTGCGAAACACTTGCAGTAAAAGCTGATGTCACCTCTAAAAAAGAAGTTGATGATCTTGTCCAAAAAACCTTAAAAAAATTTGGTTCAATTGACATCCTAGTTAGTAACGCTGGTGTTTCCTCAATGGAATACGTTATTGATATGCCTGAGGAGAAATGGGATTTTAATATGGATATAAACCTGAAGGGAACATTCATTGTTACCAAAGCTGTTGCAAAAGAAATGATTAAAAAACAAACTGGTAAAATTATCTGCATTGCATCAATGGCTGGTAAAGGTGGTGCAGCAACACAGGCGCATTACCATGCATCAAAACATGGGGTTGTTGCTTATGTAAAGAGTCTGGCGATGGAGCTTGCATCATCTAGGATTACGGTGAATAGTGTTTGTCCTGGTGCTATTAAAACCTCTATGCAAGACCGGGAGGTTAAATGGAGTGCAGAAATTCGAGGTGCGGGTGCTACCTCTAAGGAGATCCGTGAAGAACTATCTAATTTCACTCCGCTTGGACGGATTGGTCAACCTGAAGATGTTGCAAAAGTTGTTGTGTTTCTTGCTTCAGATGATGCTGCGTTTATGACCGGGCAGGCGATAAATGTCACTGGTGGGCAAGTAAACACGATGTAAAAATAGGTGACTACATTGAACATGAGAAAAGCATTACTTGTTATTGCATCTAAGGATTTTGAAGACACTGAGTTTTTATATACAAAAGAGGAACTAGAAAAAGCTAAGATAAAAAATAATAATCACTAGTAAGAAAAAAGGAACCGCGGTAGGAACATATGGAACAAAAGTTCAAGTAGATTTAGGGTTAGATGAGGTGAACGTTGATGATTATGATGTGATTATTTTCATCGGTGGAATAGGAGCATGTAAATATTACCGTGATAAAAAAGTTCTTTCTCCAGCAGTTAAAACGTTTAATAAAAGTAAAAAAACATGTGCGATATATGTCGCTCCACTTATTCTTGCTAACGCTGGGTTATTAAAAAATAAGAATGCGACTATCTATAAAGATCTTGTTCAGATGCTTAAGGAACATGGTGCAAAATATACAGGTAAACAAGTTGAGGTTGATGGTAATATTATAACTGCAAATGGTCCAAATGCTTCTAGGTTATTTGGACAGATTATAGCAAGAGAACTTAACAAACAGTAAAAAAACCTTTTTTTAAACTAATTCATTATAAGTCACTCTTGTCTCAGAATTACTTTCGTATCTAGAATTATTAAAAGAGTTGAAATTTATCTCTTGGCTTTGCTCAATCCAAATATGATTGTCAACAATTGATATATTACGGTAATGTACACCTTCTTTGCAATCATCAGATTGAACAAATAAAGTAGGATAATTGCTACTGTTTATCGGCAAGGTTTCGTATAGATGTTCTTCAGTATCAAAAACTCGAGGTTCATGCGTATGTCCAGCTAGTACAATTTCAACATTATAGTTTTTACACAACTCAATAAAATTTTCTCCATTATGAATGAAAACATCATATAATTCACCATTATTATTTCTAATGTTTATAGCGGGATGGTGCATAAGTATGATTCTATGGTTTGTGGTACAATTGCTTAATTTTTCTTCTAGCCAGATTATATCATCCTTAGTAAGACCGAAACCGAGGCTATCAGCCCAGTCGCTAGGTTTTGCGTAATAAACTGGGCCTGAATTCATGAAAAAAAGGCTAAGATTCTCATGGGTTATCACATATCGATTATTATCATTTATATGAGTTCTATCAATAAATAAATGGTAATTGTATAGTTTCCGGTTAGGGTAATGATCGTGGTTCCCTGGAGTAAAATACACAGGGATTGAGCAATTCTTATCAGCATAAAATTGTGTATTATTTTTATAGAAACAGTTTATTAAAGCATAATAATTTAGAGCACCGAGAAACCCTTCACCCCATTCTACTAAATCCCCTGTGATCACCACAAATGCTGGTGGTTTATTAAAAGATGCAATATACTCTAAAAGCGAGATAAGCCAATGTTTCCTGGTTTCTTGGTGATCGTACAATTTATTGACTACATGTGTATCTGTGATATGAACAAAATAAAAATCACTAGTAACTTGGTTATTATTTATAGAAATAACTGGTTCATATATTTGATTTTGAATAGAACTTGCAACTACTGTTCCACTTATGGTTAAAAAAATTAAAAAAGATGTAACAATCTTTAATTTTTTCATAATAATATAATAATCTTTTAAAATTTAAATTTTTTCTTATTAACTTTTTTTTATCTTTTATATAATCCCCACATAACTAAGGTAAATAATTTAACCCAGTCACTATGAGTTTCTTTCGCATAATACCTCACTTTACTATATTAGTAATCGTTCAAGTACCATCTTATTATTTTGAAAGAAATTGAACGATACAAATCTTGTATGAATAGATAAATAGCTGGTGATAGAAAACCTTCTCGAATAGGGAAATCTGAGAAAATCTTTGTTACATGACCCCAAGTCCTTTAAGCTTCATACCAATACTGATATTACCTTTGAATCGTAGTTTACCAGTCATGTACGCTTTGTCTCCTGTCAGTTTCCCGTTGATCATATCAATATAATCTGTATCCTTCATTTTTACTGAGATAACTGGACTTTGATGGATTCCTGTTTTTACCTCAAGTTTTTTATCCTTTATAATCAGATACCAATCTCCACCATTATCTCCAGTAATATTTAATTGTACAATAGCATCTATACCAGCTGCTTTATTTGGATCAAATTTGGCTGGTAAAATTTTTTCAAAAAACTCTTTTGGTGTTTTTACGTCCGTAAAGATTTACCTCCTTGTGATTGAATAATATCTACTATATTTAACATTTTCTAGATTATCAATCATATTTTTTGAAAATACTAGTTTTAAAGCATTTGTTTTATTGGTTTTTCTCACTAGCTAAATATTTTATAAACGCATCTGCAAGAAACTCTAATGCTCCACCTACGACACAAAATAATAGACAAATAACAGCATCTAATGCAGTATTTCCAAAAAGTGTTGTAAAATCAAATTTTATGATGATATTTAGAGGGCCAAGTATAAATGATAAACCTATAAGGCCTGTTATGATAATAAATGTACCAATTCCTTTTAGAACCATAAATGCAATGATTCTTTTATCTTTTACTTGTGATAATAAAACTTCTTTAACACTTATTTTACTCATCTTTTTTTCACATCTCCCCACATTTTATTATTTTTAATAATTTTAGTAAACTTTTTTCTGTTTAAATACATATGTCAATAAAGATTTTTCAGAAACATTTATCAACAAAAAATAATATCAACACGTTATGTCATTTTCTCCAATTACCAAAGAAGATTATTTAAAACGTTTTGAAAAAACAAAAAAAATTATGAAAGAGAAAGAACTAGATCTTCTTATTGTATTCTCTGATGCCTGGAGACATGGAAATTGTCGGTATCTAACAGGTATCAAACCGTACCCTGGCTTCTTTTCCGATGTACCTGGTTATAACCAGGCTTTAATAACTATACCGTGTGATGGTGACCCTACACTTTTTTGGTGTGACCATACAATTCATTGGGCTAAAAGAGGAATATGTGGTTTATTGTCTGAGGAACCATGGATTTGTGTTAAACCTTGGTCTGAGATAGATAATGTAATTAGAGATTTAATAAGTAAAAATAAATTGAAAAACATAGGTTTTGAAGGCAAGGATATAATTCCATGGCAGGTGTATGAATTACTTAAAAGCTCATTTGAGAATGAGCCTATTGAAACAAATATTATCAAGCTTCAGAGACGGATTAAAAGCGAGAAAGAAATAAAGTTATTAGAAATTGCTTCAAACATAAATGATCGAATATGTGAAGAACTTGTAAAGGGTATAATTAAACGTGGTGTAACAGAAAAGGTTGTACAACGGAAAATAGAGGAACTTGGTCATTCAATGGGTGCTGAATATGTTGATGCAAACTTTATGGAATCAAGGAATGTTGGCTGGGGGCATGCCATTGATAGAAAAATTAAGGATGGTGATATTCTTTCGTTACATGTTATTCTTCAATATGAAGGATATTGCTCTGATAATGATAGAATCATGGGTATTGGTACTATTACTAAAAAAGAAAAAGAACTAGCTGAGATAACAAAAGAGGCTTTGAAGAATTATTTAAAAGCTGTAAAACCTGGTGTTGAAGCAATGGAGGCAATTATTGCTGCTGTAAATACACATGAATATGTAGAAGCTGGGGAAGAGGGAGCTGGTGCAAGTGGTCATGGAATAGGACTAGAGGGCGAAGAAGAACTAATAAACGAGTGGGTTTTTGAAAAAGGAATGGTGTTTACTGCAACTACTGGAGCTTATAATAAAGAAATAAAAACAACATGGGCAACAGAGGATGTAGTTGTTGTTACAGATAAAGGAGCTAGACTTTTAACAAAATTCCCAATTGACTATATTATACCCTAACAAAATTATTATTCAATAATAATCATTATATACTAAAAAACTTATTTTAAAAAGAAAAGGGGGATTAGTATGAAGAAATATATTAAGATAAATTTTGTATTTATAACAGCTTTTTTATTCATTTTTTCATCTGTATATTCAGTTACATCTAGTATTACTAAAACAAATTTTTTAATAAATATTGAAACTAATGGACCATGTACCGGTTATACTTTGATATCTGCTGGTGACGACCCTGCTTTTTTAATCGATATGGATGGTAATGTTATTCACAACTGGTTTTTAATGGGTTTTCCAGCAAAGTTGTTGCCAGATGGCTCAATAATAGGATGTTATGAATTAAGCGACATTGATGAAGCAAAATATATAGCTCAGGAAGACTGGGATGGAAATATTGTATGGGAGTTTAATAATTGGGATAATGGTTGGGCAAGAAATCACCATGATTTTGAGCGAGAGGGAAACCCTGTTGGTTATTATGCTCCAGGTCAAGAGTTTATCGATCATGGCAAAACGTTGGTTGTTGCCCGTTCAACTGTGGTGAATAAATCTATAAGTCTGTGGCCATTGGATGATGAGGTTATCTATGAGGTGGATTGGGGAGGAAATCTAACTGGTTTCGAATGGCATGCAAATGAGCATTTTAATGAAATAGGTTTTGATGAACGAGCGAAAATTGGCATATTTTTTCAAATAATGCCCTATATTATGAGACCGATTTTTCAGGGATGGCTTCATATGAATTCTATGTCTGAGCTTGGTGAAAATCATTGGTATGATGAGGGTGATGCTAGGTTTAATCCAAAAAATATTATCATAGATTTTCGTCAAGCAAATTTTATTGCTATAATTAGTAGAGAAACAGGTAATATAGTTTGGAATGCAGGGCCTGATTACTCAAAAAAAACAGCTGAAGGTAAAAAACTTGGGCAAATCATTGGTCAACATCATGCTCATATGATACCTAAAGGATTACCAGGCGAAGGTAACATCCTAGTTTTTGATAATGGTGGATACGGAGGAATTGGAATTTTAGGTTTACCATGTCGCTATCTCAGATTTTATTCAAGAGTTATTGAGTTTAATCCAATTACTTATGATATAGTATGGGAATATGAAAAGAAAGATGGGCCACTCATCCCAAGATATGCTGAGAACCATAGATTTTATAGTGACCGTATTAGTTCAGCTCAACGTCTACCAAATGGTAACACACTTATTTGTGAGGGTAGCCAGGGGAGAATCTTTGAAGCATCAAAAGAAAAAGCAATCGTCTGGGAATATATTTATCCAGGAAACAATGGTTCATATGAAAATAATGACGTTTATAGAGCTTATCGTGTTCCTCCAGAATGGGTACCAGGGAATCCTGCTGGATATGATCCGTGGGAATAATACTTTGAAGTTAATCAGATAGAATAAATTCACTTCATACATTTTTTTAGATATTTCATACACTTTGGTAATTCTTCTTCAGCATTACCAAGAACTGCACACTCTAAAGCCATATATTTTTTATAACCAATTTTTTTAAGAGATTTAAAAATTGATTTAAAATCAATATGCCCATATCCTGGTAATAATCGATTGTTTTCAGCGAGATGAACATGATAGATATAATCACCTGCTTTCTCAATGGTTTCATTTATGTTTTTTTCTTCTATATTTAACTCACATGTATCGACCATGATTTTTATATTTTCTATACCAACTTCTTTACAGAGGTTTATCGCACTATCTGCTGTATTGAAGAAATGGTTTTCATATCTATTTACCGGTTCAAGCGTTAAAATCGCACCAACATCCTCAGCGTACTTCCCAACATCTTTTAGTAGATCAATTAATAATTTTTTTTCAAACTCGCTAGGAGTCGGTTTTTCAAAAATTGGTACAACACTTTGTGGTCCTTCCTCAACAGCAAAAAAAGTAACAGCATTTATATCAGCTGCAACACGCAAACTATACTTTATTAATTTACCACGAATTTTTGCTGCTTCCTCGCTATCTAACGGAGAAACACTCGCTGGTCCTGAAACAACTACAGATGATGGTTTAACTTTATAAGAACCTGCAAGCTCATTTATCTCCTTAGTTTTTACTTTCAGGTCATCCTCGGCCATTAACCAAAATTCAATACCTTCAAAACCATACTTTTCAAGGTTTTTGAATTTCTCTTCCATCTCAAAACCAGGAGCTATAACATCAACACATGATAATTTCATTTATTTATTCCCCCATTCAAACCTATCCCCCTCACACAATCTGTTATATATAATATTTTCTTGATTTCTAATATTTTTAGAAAACTTTTTTAAAAAACAATACATGTTACATTTCATCGGGTGGCTTTATGACGGAATTTATTTTTATGGAAACCTATAATGATATGACTAGAACTGATGCCATTAAAATTTATCATGAGATACGTGACACAAAACTTAAATTCATAGGTTTTAAGGATATTGGTTTACCACTTGAAAAACTCAAAGAACTACATACTATGATGAAAAAAGATGGTAGAACAACGTTTTTAGAAGTAGTTAGTGCATCAGAAAAAGATACAATTCGTTCAACAAAAGTTGCTTTGGAACTTGGTGTTGATTATCTAATTGGTGGTACATATATTGAATCTACACTTCCACTAATTAAAGGTACACATATCAAATATTTTCCTTATGTTGGGCAAATAATTGATCACCCATGTAAACTACGGGGATCAATTGAAGAAATGGTAAGAGACACGAAAAAAGTTAAAGAAAAAGGCATACCCGGTATTAATCTACTTGCATACAGGTACAATGGTGATGTTGAAAAATTGATGGAAAAAGTAAGTGAAGTTGGTCTCCCAATGATTGTAGCAGGAAGTATAGATAGTTAT
>JALHTX010000378.1 GCA_022866015.1 Thermoplasmatota archaeon | reverse complement strand
GAGGGAGAATACTAATATATTCTTTAACTTGATTAAATGATTTACTGATATCTTTACCTAAAATTTTGATTGTACCTGCAGTTGGTTGTCTAATTGATTCGATCATTTCAACAGTTGTTGTTTTACCAGCACCATTAGGTCCAAGAAATGCAAATACTTCTCCTTTTTTAACTGAAAATGAAATATTGTTAACTGCTACTAGGCTTCCATATTCTTTTCTAAGGTTATTAACTTCTATTGCAATGTTTTCACTTGAAATATCTGAAGAAGAAGTTTTCTCAAAAATAACTCTTCCAGTAAGGCCACAAGAAGGACATTGTGTTGTTATCGTATCGCCGGGGTTACCTGATGAGGTAAAAATTTGTCCACATTTTGGACATTGAATCTTCTTTGTAATCATATAGCATCTCTTCTTGTGATAAACCGGATATATAATAAGTATTTAATTTTTATCTATATAAATAAAATAAAAAAGATAAATTTTAAGTCTTTCATATCATAATCTTTATTAATAAATTTAAATTATGAGTTTTAAAAAAATCAATATTAGGAGAGAAGAGGAAATAATCATGGATTTAGATTTTATTAGTAAACTTGTAAAGCATGCAGATACTAAAATTATAATGCTTGTAATGGATGGAATCGGAGGATTACCAAGAGTAACGGATAATAAAACTGAACTTGAAACAGCATACAAACCCAATCTTGACAATTTAGCAAATAATGGTATTTGTGGTCTTCATCTTCCAGTTGGACCGGGTATAACGCCAGGTAGTGGTCCAGGTCATCTTGGTATTTTTGGTTTTAATGCGGAAAAGTATCAAATTGGTAGAGGAGTTCTTGAAGCATTAGGTATAGATTTTGATTTAAAACCAGGTGATATTGCTGCTCGCGGAAATTTCTGTACAATTGACAAAAATGGAAATATAACTGATAGAAGAGCAGGACGAATATCAACAGAAAAAAACCAGGAAATCTGTAAATTTTTATCTGAACGTATTAATATTCCTAGGTTAAAAGTTTTTGTTGAAACTGTAAAAGAACACAGGTTTTTAGTAGTTTTAAGGGGAGAGGGACTAAAAGGAAATCTTATAGATACTGATCCTCAAGAAATAGGTGCGAAACCTTTAGAACCTAAAGGTGGACCTGGCTCTGAAAATACAGTTGAAATTGTTAAAAAATTTCTAAATCAAACTAGAGATATTCTATCAGATAATCACCCAGCAAATATGGTGTTACTTCGTGGTTTTTCAGAAAAACCTACTTGGCCTAGTTTTCCAAAAGTATTTGGTCTTCGTAGTGCTGCAATTGCATGTTATCCAATGTATCGTGGTCTTGCACGTTTAATTGGAATGGATTTGCTTGAGACAGGGCAAACTATTGAAGATGAATTTAAAACTCTTGAAGAAAACTGGGATAAATATGATTTCTTCTTTTTACATATTAAAAAAACTGATAGTTATGGTGAAGATGGAGACTTTGATTCAAAAGTAAAAGTAATTGAACAAGTAGATAAGCTTATCCCAAGGTTGATGAATTTGAATCCTGATGTAGTAATTGTTACAGGGGATCATTCTACACCATCTATTTTAAAATCACATAGTTGGCATCCAGTTCCATTGCTTATTTGGTCAAAGTATTGCCGCCCAGATAATGTAAAAATATTTGGTGAAAGAGCATGCGTTTCAGGTGGTCTTGGACCAATGCTTCCTGCAGTTGAAATACTACCGATTGCTATGGCAAATGCTCTAAGACTTGAAAAGTTTGGAGCGTAAAATTATGGAAAAGGATTATTCACACCATAATATTACTATAATATTTGGTAGCGGTGGCTCGGGAGGATCATGAAATCCATTGTTACTTTACAAAAAGATATTGATAAAAAATTATTTTTCTTTATCTTTTGCGGATATGATCTAGTGGTTAAGTCTACGGGAAAAAACCACTATTTTTCATTAAATTTTTTGACGGAATTTATTACAAATTTTGTAAAGAAAAATTCTCTTATTTTTTCACTTTTGAGGTCTTGAGATGCAAAAGGAATCAATCTATGGTCGGATGACAAATGCTGAAAAAGAAGTTGCAAATGTATTGAAAGAATTCGGGATTCAATGGTCTTTTGAACAACCTATTTTCGTCTGGGATGAAAACAAACGACCACGGGTGTGGGCACCTGACTTCTATTTGATACATTTCGGTATCTACATAGAGGTTTGTGGCTAAGAAAAATTCGATTATAGCTACAGACAGAAGATATTTGATAAGAATGGATATCGAGTGATATTTTTACATCTCTTCAAAGATTCTGATAGATGGATTGCCCATCTCTTGGATTATCTCCAATTATTCACTATAAAAAGAAACAACAAATTAAATGAAATACTACGATAAGGGCCTTGTATGGCTCTTGATAAATAGGAGATTCTCTCCATTTTTACAACCATATAAAGTTTTTAATAACAATTGCTATATGATAAATGCAATGAATGAAGAAATGTCACTTGAACGATTAAATCAAGAATACAATTACGTTAAATTAATCGGTGGATTAGTTACTATATTCATTGGTTTAGGGATTAGTTTTCAATTGGATTTATTGTACACATGGATACCCACATCTTTTCTTCTTATGTTTTTATGGTTGATATATTCAACAATAAACATTACACGGAAAAACATACTTGGTAACAAGGCGAATGAAAATCTAAAGATAATCAAACAGTTTAAAAAACCGTTCAAAATGTATATCATTAAAATATTTTTTAAAAATTTAAATGCTTTAATGAAGGCTATAACCGTAATTTATCTGGTTAACATAGGCATTGTATTACTTCATCTATCTGGAAAAATAAGTTTACCCTTTGATGGAAAGCTTGAATTAATTTTCATAAGTCTGATTTCAATTTATTTTTCCATTGGCATTTTATTTATTGATAGATTTACAAAATTTATAGATAAAAAAGCGTTACCCATTCTTCAGAGTCTAAAGGAATATACGACATCTATGAAAATAGGCGCAGTAATATTTTTCATATTGCTTGTTGTCATCCCTGGTTGGATTTTTTTCATGGTAGTTACTTCAGTAGGAAATTGGTGGTTTTTATTAGTTGTTTTAATTATTCAGGTCATTACTATTATTTTGCTTTATTCGTTTTTTAGTCTGCAACAACTTAAATCAGAATTTCATAGAACTCTTAATAACCTACAAAAAATAAAGGATTGTTACGACGAATTGGCCCTGATAAAGGTGGATATTGGGAGGTAAATCAATGAAATTAAAATCCGAGGGAGTATATAGGTTTTGTAACAAAACGTTTTCTGCAGCAGCAATGTCGCGACATCTGCAATACTGCGGAGAACGAAAAAAGAGGTGATATTTTGATTGGAGTTAATAATGAATTGGTTGACATTGAAAAAAGACTTTCGGATCTTTTACATCAATGCAGTCTTGATTCATTTGTATCTGTTGGCACTCTCAAGAGATGGATGAAAGATATGAATGATGAAGATCCAATGACATCAGTGAAAATGCTTACGGGTCTGCTAGATAATGAAAAACTTGTTGAAATGGATATATTTCAAAATTTAATAAACGCAATGATCGATCTTAGTCATCATTTGCCTTCACAGAAGCTTAATGGTGTAACATTTTCAGATGAGCTAAAAAGACGAGAGAAACAAGGAGAACCATCCAATGTATATATTACTGAAACAACGCTTCCACCAATGGAATGGACTACATATTATCACAAAGCTATGTATAATATGAGTAAACAAGATTTTTTTCAAGCTTCAAAAGAATTCGATAGAACCTTTGAAAAACTCCTTGAAACAAAAACAACAAGTCAAGATATTTATCGAGTTTTTTGTAATTCCGGGTTGTCTTATTTATTTTCAGGAAAACCACTTCTTGGCGTTCAATGCTTTGAGGCGGCCCATGAGCTTAACCCGCAATATGCATTTGCATCAGAACAATTACATAAGTATCAACGAGGGGACTTTAATGAAATTATTCAACTGGGGATTCTTACGGAGTTAAACAACAATTTTAAGGAATGGGAAAAAAAACCTGATTATCTAAATTTTGATGCAGCGATGAAATGGTCTGAAAAAAAGATACTCAATAAACTTATTTCATTTGATGTCACTGTCGATAAGAAAGAATTTATTAAAGTAGCAAAAACAGTTAATCATCCTGAAGCTCTTGCTAAAAAACTCTTCTATCCCCAAATAAACATAACAGGAGAAGATGAGGATTTTATCTGGATGGCAGCATATGCATTATGGGATATTTACTGTCCTGATGAACCATCTATTTCTGGTTTCAATGATGTACTACATGAAGCGTTCTTATTCATCTCAAAAACTGATGGAAAAAAGAAAGTAAAAGAATCTTTTAAAGAAACTTGCACCAATTATTTTAAAAGACTGCAAACATATATTTTTTCTGATAAAAAAGATTTTTTAAAAGAATGGCAAAAAACAATTGAGATTGAAATGGATCCCAGTTATGAATTAAATACTTTTTTGACATCTCTTTTAGCCAATCCTAGTCTTGAAAAAGATGTACTTACGGTTGTGCATCACCTTAATAAACAGATTCCTCATCCAACTTGGATAGGTATAGAAATCATTAACAACATTATCCATAACAATCCTCAAAGCAATGAATTGTATAGAGAATTAAAACATAATCATCCTTTTTATTGTTATGTCGCCCATGATATAGCAAACTACTATTTGGAAAAAGAAGATTATTTGCATGCCGAGTTGTATCTAACAGATGCACTTGAAATCATTGATAGTCGAGCTAAAAATAACAAGTTGTCAATTGATACAACAGAAACGACGATTTATGATGATTATATTAATGTGATTACTCTTCTTGAAGAGATTTTTGAAAAAAGTAATGCTAATTCAAAAAAGAAAGAATTATTAAAAGTGAAAAAACAAGCCATTGAAAAAAAATCAGATATCTATTCAAAATCACCAAAACTTGAAAAGATAGATAATGCAATGAATGAATTATTTGCCAAGGTGGAAATGGATCAAGCTGAAAAAAGTAATACAATTCAATATTATGACTATCTCAAAAAGTTTGATATCAATTTTGAGACTGAAGAACCGATTACAACTAAAGAAATACGCTTGAATATTCATCCCAAAAGCATTCTTAACGTAGGTGAATCAAAAGGAAAAAATCATTCGAACGAGAAATTCCATTCAAAGATTGGTCGTAATGATCCATGTTATTGTGGTTCTGGGAAGAAATATAAGAAATGCTGTCTGGAGCGGGACAGAAAAGAGAATAGTCTGGGTCGAAAGATACCAGTAGAACATCGATGAGGCGTGTAAACTATGAATACAAACGTATCAAGGGATGAACAGGAACAACGAATCCTTCACGTCTTTCAACTTCAGAAGAATCTCCCGGAAGTAGATACTGATGTATTAGAGAAATATTTTGCGTTCCTAACGAAAAACTTACTGTTTCCCATCCAGGGAACATTTGACCAAGAAATGGGTCCACTTCATCACACAACCTATCCT
>JALHTX010000377.1 GCA_022866015.1 Thermoplasmatota archaeon | reverse complement strand
ATACGATAGGTGTATTTACTACATACCATATATATTTCCTAAAATAAGAAAAGGATATAATGATATTTTTCATTTTCAGACATTAACAAATATGATAGCAACAATATTTGGGATAATTGCTGGTATACTTACATCAATCCGATTAATCCCCCAGCTTTATAAAAGTATTAAAATCAAAGAAACACGGGACATCTCACTTTGGTTTTTAATCATTTTATTCTTTCAAGCACTTTTTTTGATTTTATATGGTATAACCAAACCAGATATGCTAATAACTTATATGAATATATTACCCTTGATTTGTGGTATCATTCTCATATACCTTAAATCAAAATATAAATAATTTACACTGATTTCATTTCAACAAAAGCATAAATCTTTTTTCTTCTTCAGTCATAAAACGTTCTGATAATTGACCAAGACTATTAGAAACCTTTTCTAAACCTGAAAAATTATTATACGATAAAAGGTTTGCAATCCCCCTACTTAGTGTAAATATAGCAAGTTTATGTTCTCTCTTAGATTTATATATCTGATATGGTGTAACATTCAATTTGTCATAAGACCAAAATACCAGCCCATCATAATTATCAACCATGTCCTCCAGATGGTTTTTTAATTGCAATAAAAACATGTGAAATTGAATAAGCTCATCTTTTTGCATATTTTCCCACCCTCAAACTACAATTTCAAAACAACTGAAATCTGTTAATTAATTACCTTATATTTAGCAACAATTGAACCATTCATCTATCTTTAGAATAGTAGTACATAAAATGGATTCTGATTATCAATCATCATACCACCAAAGGAGCTGGGCTCAAGGAAACCAAACCAATCACCGTAACCCTGACGATACTCACCAATACCCATTCTATTTATGTTATGCCCAAAAGAAAAACCAACTATTATCACATTATGTGTCTCTAAATCTATACGTTTACCTTCTTTATCTATGATAAATCCGTATTCAAGGCTATCATAATGGCAGAACATTATATATGGAGTATTTGAACGCTTTTGCCAAAAAGACTTAAATGCATATCCGCCTCCACTAAAACCTACACACTGAGGGTTGATATAAACCCCACTACTATTCATAGTATCTGCTTTTTTCCCAGATATGTCTTTGCCTAATACTACAGATGATGAAAAGCATAATAGCAAGAATATTGCCATAATACCAATTGAAATTATTTTCTTATTCATCTCATATACCCCCAATTATGAAAAATACTTCCTCCCAAAAAATAACTATAAATTAAACAAATAACAAATATATAAGGATTTTCATGCATATAACGATAATTTAATTATAACATTTGTTATAGTAAAATTAAAAATATATAGGATAAAATCAACAATATATTTATTCGCCTACTAATTGTACTACTAAGTTTCTATTTCTAGATCTAGTATCTAATTCAATAAAGACTATTTGTTGCCAAGTGCCATGTATGATTCTACCATTCTGAAATGGTAATGTAAAACTTGCTCCCATTAATGTTGCTTTACAATGACTTCTACCGTTATCATCGTGCCAAGTTAAATGATGTTTGTATTCTTGATTCTTAGGTGCAATCTTATCTAATATTTTTGGGAAATCATGTATAAGGCCATTATCATATTCCATAGTTGATATAGTAGCGGTAGATCCAACTACAAAGAGATTGCATAATCCTTCTTTTAATCCAGAATTTGATACAACATTCTGTACATCTTCGGTTATATCTATAATATCATTCTCGCCTTTAGATTTTAAACTTATTTCACTATTATATATGGCCATGTCAAACCTAAATGTTTGAAATTAGTTATAAATGTAAGTATTAATTTAAACCTAAAGTATCAAAGATCTTATTTTCAACCTTATATTTATTTAGTATTTTTTCAAAGAAAGGAAAATGATGTAAAAGTCTTTCAAATAGAATATTGAACTGATTATACATTTTATTTTTTGGTATTATTATTGATATTGGATCTAGTGTATTCTATTCTTATATTCTCAATTTCTTTGATATATTCAATGATACCTCTTTCTGCCATGTACTAATATTAATATCTAACTCTTTTGCTCATTTAATAGCATTCTTATCCAATATTAGAGTAGTTCTAAGAGAATGCAACTTGGTTCACAAATGTATATTCTATTACTATTGTTGACGTATTTCTATTGCTAATCTTTCGGCTGCATCTCCATTTTTGTGGTGTTTCCATGTCACTTTGACTGAATCGCCTTTTTGCATGTTAATATATAGGTCACCATTCTTATCTAAGAATTTAGTATTATTGTCGTATTTAAACGTTTTTTTCACATTTAAACCTTCCAGTTGCACAGTGATTTCCTTATTGTTACTATCGATCTTGATGATTTTTCCTTCGTATGTCTTTTCATCATTGTTTGAAGAAAATAATGGTCCGATGAGAAATCCTCCCAGGGAATCCGAACTGTTCCCTACTGTAGCATTAATGTTGATTTTGAATAAACCGAAAACAAGCGAAAAAATGTTAACTGTCTCTCCAGGAAGAATTTCAGTAATATTGGATTCTTTGGATTCTCCGTAAATGATTATTCCTCCATCCAACGTGATATTCCAAGTGGCATTAACCGCTGTTTCTTTGCCCCTGTTTACGATAGTGGCAGCAACACCAAATCCGCTAGGTCGTATGATGATATCAAGCTCGGGGCTTGCTGTCACGTTCATCCAAATTGGAGCCGAAAAATCGCTTTCCTCTCCGTAAATGTCTTTAGCTATCACTTTGATAAGGTAATCTCCTGTTTCACCCCAGTAATAACTCAGCATTATGGTTTCACCGGATGGATAAGGTCCTATCCAACCTGTGTTTGTTCCATCCCCCCACTCCACCCAATACAAGACATCATCTCCCTCACGATCCATGGCGCTTATTGTATAATCATAGAAAGTCTCTACTTTTCCTTGTGATGGGCCAGTTATAGTTGGTATATTTGGTGGTTTGTTTCCACTTTCAATAATGACAGTTAATGGCTGAGAAAAACTACTCTGAGCACCATGTTCATCTTCTGCTTTTACTCTCAGATAATAAGTACCAATTTCATCAAAAACTATTTTTACACCACTTGTTGTGCCAGAAGTATAAAGATCTGTCCAACTATCCACAATATTATCCCCAGTCCACTCCCAACCATATTTAACCTTATCACCATCAGGATCAGTAGTAGACGTAGAATATGTGTATTCTTCTTCATCTTCACCAGTTACTGGACCACTAGGTTTACTAGGCGTATTTGGTGGATTGTTTGCACTAACACTGACTCCTACACTTAGCCCCCAGACACCAGGGAATCCAGCACCTCCAAGATTTGTCCAACCAGAAGATGTCCATAAGAGTCCAGCATTAGAGGGTGAAGACGTACTCTCATCTATACCACATGGATATTGACCTGCATCCTGATCAAAGTTAATACCAATAAATACACTACCAGAATCTGGAATAGGTGTTTTTATAACACTAATAAGATTCCATACACTTGAAGTTGAGACGCCAGTTGCTACCACATTTGCATTTGTTGGATCAGACGGTAAAGAATTTTGTATCCATACCTCATAAGGTACACCCGGTTCAGCACCGAAGGCATCACATCCAATAGAGACTTTGATCTCACTAATAACATAGTCTCTATATCCAGTTAATTTATCATTGGTTAACTCAATGGCTTCGGTTATGGTT
>JALHTX010000042.1 GCA_022866015.1 Thermoplasmatota archaeon | reverse complement strand
AATATACCCTGCCTCCTTGAAGACATCGGCAGCGATCTTAAGCTGATTCTGGACCACCGGAGCAAAGAGGACGGTGTAGTAAGGGTTCAATAGGGCACAGGCCCTTCCATGGCTGAGGATGTCAATGAGAGAGAAACTCCCGAGATGGGGTCCGCTCGTCCCGCCCAGCATGATGGAATATCCACCCAGGTCAGTACCGAGACCCAGGGCGATCCTTCCCTCCAGATCCTTCTTATCTTTCTTAACTCTCTGCAGTCCATAAACAACTAATCTGAGGCATAATTCCGCAACCTCTTTCACCTTTTCGAAAGCTCCGCCGCCCGTCCCCATGAAGACCTCCCAGGCATGGGCAATCCCATCCAGGCCTCCATCAAGAGTAAGGCTCATAGGCGAATCGAGGGTGAGGCTATAATCGAAAACGGATGAGCCCTAGCAATAATAGCACCAATTGCTGAAAAACCTCCTGTTATAATAAACCACCATAATAAAGCATTAAATGTTTGTTCCCATCCACCAATAAGAAAAATATAAACAATCAACAAAGCAAAAACAACTGGTATAAGATAACCTATGGTTTTGAGTATGCTGAAACGTTTCTTTGGAACATTTTCTAGTTCTTCAAGGTTAACATCAAAAGGTTTTTTCTCAAGATGTTCTTTAATACCATTTAGATGACCAGCACCAACCACAGCAACAACTTTTCCTTTTTTACTTTCATCAAGTATTTTTTTTGCAATATACTTATCTCGCTCATGAATAAGAACAGTGGTAACACTTGGAGCTATCTCACCAAACTCCTCCATCAAAGAAGAAATAACATCTTGATCCATAAGTTTTTTTAGATCAAGTTCCTCTAGTTCTTCCTCGTCATAACCAAGTATTGCCTTAAGAAACTCCCAAGTTAACCTGAATTTTTCACGTAAACCCATTTTTTTCCATGCTCTCTTAAGTGTGATTGAAATATCTCTGTCTATAAGTGCAACTTTAAGATTATGTTTTTTTGCTTCATCAATTGCAGCAATCATCTCAGAGCCAGGTTCTACACCATATTCTTTACCTAGCTTACGCTGTATACTACCAAGAAAAGTCTGTGCAAGAAGAAGATAGGCATTGTCGCCCTTTAAGAGTTTATCTATTGGAGTATTCTCCCATTCTTGTTTCTTTGTAATTGAGTCATAACGCCTCTGACAAAGTTCAACTGCGACAATATCAGGTTTATACTCCTCTATTACTTTTTTTACTTCCTCAACACTTTCTTGGGAGATATGAGCAGTTCCAATGAGGACTATGTTATCATTTATTTTAATATTCAATTTACATCCAACCTTTTAAACTCTGAGAAATTTTTAATGAAATATATTAAAAGGATTAAAAAAAAACTTTTTAAATTTCTGCTTCAAATTCTTCAACTGTAGGTTTGAAATCGTCATATTTTTTAATTTTACCCTGTTGCTTTAGGATTTCACGGGTTAAAAGCCAGTATATAAGAGCAAGTGCACGTCTACCTTTGTTATTTGTAGGAATTACTACATCTAAGTATTTTGTTTCATTATTAGTATCGCAAAGCCCTATAACAGGTATTCCAATGTTTTCTGCCTCATGAAGTGCTTGTTGATCAGCAAGTGGATCTGTAACAACTAATAACGATGGCTCAAAAAAACCTTTTGCGTTAGGATTTGTTAGACTCCCTGGTCTAAAACGGCCATCAAGGATTCTAATACCGGTTAATTCACCCATTTTTTTAACTGGCTTCTGACCATACTGTCTAATCGAAACCGCAAGAATATCCTCAGGGTTATATTTTGAAATAAATTTTGCAGCAGTTTTAATTTTTTCATCTGTTTTTTTAACATCTATAATGTAAAGACCATCGTTTCTAACTTTATATATAAACTCTTTAATATCTGCAGTTTTTTGACGTGTTCCAATATGTGCGCCAGAAGTCATATATATTTCTTCAGAAATCAGCATATTGGTTTCTTTATTATTTGTTGTGATCTCATCTATTTCAGTTATTTTTTCTTCTTTGGTCATAAAAGTAACCTCTTATAAACCATAATTTATTTTAATTTCCTTCAACTCTTTTAACAGTTATTGGTATTGCATCTTCTTTAAACTCAAGCATTGCAATATCAATAGGTGCTATCATACCTTTTGGTATTTTTAATAATGTCGGAGCGCCCATTGATATCTGAAGTGCACGTGCTCCTATTATACGCGCTTTTTCAAATCTTGTATATTTCAATTTTATTCACCATATCTTATAAACAGTAAGACCACCAAATATACGAAGCATTTAAAAAACTTACCCCTAAAAAAGACCTTTTTGAATATAAAAATAGTTTAAAAATGCCTTATTTTACTATTTCTTGTGTTTCCATATACTCTGCGGTTCTATTAGAAAACTCCTCTAAAGCAAGCTGCATATCCATTGTTATATCCCTTAGTAGTTTATCCAAATATTCGTTTTTAAATTCTTTTATACCATCCATATCTGAAAAAAGCTTTCCTATGTAACCTATATCGTCTTTGTGTATTTCTATATTATAAAGTGTTTCCTCCATAATTTCTTACCCCTCTCATATATTTTAAATAAAAACCATAGAATATAAAAACCTTTTGGAATATTTAAAATAAAAAATCATATAAATATAAAAATATGGTTTTTAGATTTATAGCATTTTTTCAAGGAGCTTATTTATTTCTTTGCCCCTGTAACCAAGCGCTCCTTTTTTTGTATAAGCTCTTTTTATGCCCCCATGGCCTTTCTTTGGAGGATTTAATCTAAAAACAGGTTTAACATTTGGTATTTCTTTGAATCTAAGTTTCTTTGAAATTATTGCATCTGAAAGTTTTTCAATATCTTTATAGGAAGTTGCAGATTTTAAATGATCTTCTGTTATTGGTTTATCGCCTTCTAAACGACCTCGTTCTTTTATTAGTTTAGTGAGAGTTTCTTTTTCTACTTCACCCCATGTTACATAGTCTTTTGCAATCTGTAACATTCCTTTAGCACTAGGTGTCTCCTCTACTAATACACAATGATTTGTACGGGTAAGATTTAATAGTTTTAAGGTTTTTTT
>JALHTX010000376.1 GCA_022866015.1 Thermoplasmatota archaeon | reverse complement strand
ACTCCACCTCCAACTTGTCCCCAAATAATATAATATTCTTTGCCAGGTATAACCTGTAAATCATCAAAATCAAATTCAACCCAATTTCCTGATTCAGGTAACTTATCTTTAAATGATGTTGTTAAATCCTTTCCATAAAGTGAAGATCGTATTGATACTTTCACCCCCTCATACAAGTCATCCATTTGCCAACAATATAGTTGAACCCTTGTTAAAATCGGCATAGTTGGGGTGAAAGATTGAGCTAATTTATAAGGGAATGCTATGCCAAGTCCCCATCCACAATTTTGTTCTTGTTTTTGATCAATTTCATCATCTTTGAAAAGTACATTTATTTTACGTGAAGAGATCCAAGTTGCACTATATATTGGATCAGTATTATCATAACCTGCAGTATCATGAAAAGTGTTTCCATATATTTCATCAAAACTCAAATATTCAATCGGATTGCTATAAAACTCAGCTTTTACATTAACAATAATACTAGGCACAAAACTTGCTCCTATAAACAGCATACATATTAAAATTCCAATTATTTTCTTCATAATATTACCTCCTTAATATCCATTATTATCTGGGTCAATTATATCAAAGGCATCTCCTAATTTAGTTATTGTACTATGTGTATATAGACCATAAAGAATTATCGTTAGAGCGATAAAAAGTATATTACCTGTTGCAAATGCTTGTCTAAGCCATTGACTTTTAAACATTTTAACTAATTCATGTCCAAAAGTTAATCCAAAAAATAAATCCACCCAATCATAAATATCATCAAGTCCACCTTTAAAAGTCATTTTTGGATCAGGATTCTGAACTTTTAACTGTTCAATTCTCTCTTTTATAGCATCAATTAATTCTTTTTCATTATAATCAGTTGCATTATCTTTGATGCTTCTAAATTCAATAGCAGATATATTAGGAACCAATAACATCAAAAAACAAGCAATAATGCTTCCAAATATTATTGTTCTTCCCTTCATAATATACTCCCTCAAATAAAACATATCACTTAATCGAACTTAAATCTTATGAATATTATATGCAACAAAATTAAAAAAATATAGGATAAAAACAACAAATTGTTAAATCTTATCTTTAACAATTGTTTATAAAAAACGATCCCAATCATCGATAAAAAAGAGATTGTAAGCTCACATGTACAAAACTCAACACTGACTACTTGAAAATTATTTTTTCTATAATAAAAAATTACTCTCCCCCTAATTCCAAGTTGTTTTTAAAAACCTTATACAAATATGCATATTAATAGTGTTGTGAATGTAACAAAAATCTTCAAAAACCTTATATAAATCTATAAGCACAGTTTAAACTTTCATAAATGCGGCGTAAACTTCGATTCGATGATTTTAAGGCAATCTACCCAGCATCATATCGTTCATTTTTATTCGCGCGGGAATAAAAAAGATAAACGTAAGTTTGAATCATTTTTCGTTTCAACTTTCATAAATATAATTATTTTGTAAGTTGTAATTCATTTCTTTATTTATGAGAGGTTTGTATCATATAAAAATAACAATAGTTGTTACTTAAAAAAAATGTTTTTTCAATCAAGTAAGTTCCTTTATAAATTCACCTTTAACATGAAATTTGGAGCCACTTTTTAAATGTAAAGTGGTCCCTCCCCAGTAGTGGTGATTTTGTAATGACCAAAAAGAAAAAAACAATAATAAAAAAAGAAAATAAAAGAGAAATTTTTGATGCAAATGGTAAATTAATACTGCCAAATAATAATAAAAATCTAGAGAAACAGTTGAATGAATTTGAAAAAAATGTAGTTACAACTATGAGTGAAGTAGAAAATAAAATGGGTAAGAAACCTAGATTAGCTGAAGAAGAACGTATAGAGAACCATAGAAAATATTGGCGCGAGTATTACCATAAAAACAAAGAAAAATACAAACAGTGGAACAAGAACTGGAGGGAAAAACAGAAAAGCAAACAACAATCCAACGTATTGTTAGGGAAATAAGAATGACTCCACTTTTCAAATGCACCTGTTGTTCTACATGTGAGGATGTCATAATTATTAAACCTATTTTAAAGAATGGTTATCTCATTTGTCCGCACTGTGGCTCTATTGAAATTGAGGAGGTTAAAAAACAATGAATCAACAGTGTATAAACAGCACAATATTTATAAAAGATCTTTATATACTTCAGAACTTATAAGGCTTGTATATTATGACTGAAATAAAAATTGAAAACATTATTGCATTCGCTCAAATCTCGGATCTATTTGATATCAAGCTTTTATCTGAAAAAATTGCTGATTCTAGTTATAATCCCTCAGAATTTGATGGTTTATCAATTAAATATGACAATGAAAAAATTGCTATGATTGTACTAGGGGCGGGTAAAGTCGTTTGTACTGGTGCTAAAGAAATCACAGATGCGATTGATAAAATTAAAAAAGTTGCAAGTCAAATTAAAAAAATTGGTTTTAAAATAAAAAAAGATTACGAAGTAAAAATCGAAAATATTATTGTTTCAACAGATCTTAAAAAAGAATTCCATCTTGCAAGTCTTGCAACAAAATTAATACTACAAGATGTTGATTATCAGCCAGAGGTTTTCCCAGGTTTAATATACAAAATGGATGATTTACACACAATTTTAATTATTTTTAATTCCGGTAAAATAGTTTGTATAGGTACTAAAAGTATCGATGATGCAACTAACTCTATTAAAAAAATGGAAGAAAAACTTTCATCAATTGGAGCCTTATAAAAAAATATGAGGAGGAAAAATAATTTATGCCAGAAGTAATAGTTGAAAATATTGTTGCGTCTACATCTTTTACAGATAAGCTAGATTTAGACGTAATAGCACAGTCTTTAGAAGAAGCAGAATATGAGCCCGAGCAGTTCCCAGGATTAGTATATCGCTTAAGTGATCCAAAAACTGCTACATTACTTTTCAGAAGTGGCAAAGCAAATTGTACAGGCGCAAAAAACGTTGGGGATGTAAAAAAAAACAGTTGATATAATTGCAGATAAACTAAGAAAGCTTGGTGTAGAAGTTTACAAAGATAAGGATTTAAAAATTGTTATACAGAATATTGTAGCCATTTCTGATCTTGGAACAGAACTAAACCTTAATGAGGTTGCAATGGGCCTTGGACTTGAAAATGTCGAGTACGAGCCTGAACAATTCCCCGGTCTTGTATATCGTATTCGTGACCCAAAAGTTGCGATGCTACTTTTTGGTTCAGGTAAAATTGTCTGCACCGGTGCACGTCAAACTGAAGATGTACCAAAAGCAGTTGATAAGCTTTCTGAAGAACTTACATCTTTAGACCTTATTAAAAAATAAAAAAACAATTTTTTCTTTTTTAATTTTTTTTCTGAGAACTACTTGTTGCAATAATTACAGCTTGAATAGCTGCCATTACTGCAGCTGTCTTAGGACTAGGTGATTGAGCTTTAGTGTTTTTAACGTGTTCAACTACTTGATCAAGGATTTTATATCTTGGTATAAAACTTGTATTATAGTTACCTTTGATGAATTGCTCATTGT
>JALHTX010000375.1 GCA_022866015.1 Thermoplasmatota archaeon | reverse complement strand
GTTACTGTTACTGATTTTTTGATTAGTGTAAAGTCTTTACTTGCAGTTTCTTGTCCTTTGGTAATAGTCAATTTTTCACCTTCTAAATAGTATTCTAGAGCAGTATTTTCTTTTGTAACTGTGATATTATATGCACCAGGCTGTAAATTAATTGTATAATAACCGTTCTTATTTGTATTAATATTGTCTGTAACTGCAGTATTCTTTGAAATAGAGCCATCTTTTTCAAAAGTAACTGTAGCATTTTCAACGGGCGTAGTTAGATATTTAGCATAACCTGAAACATTTACGGGTGCAAGATCCATTGAAATATTAAATGTCTGCGTTGTATTTTCTTTAATCGTTAATTGTTGTGCTGCTTGATATTCAGATCCTTTGACTGCTTGAATATAATAATCGCCAGGAACAATATCTGTAAATGAATAGTAACCATTTGAATTAGTGGTTGTGTTTTTACTAGACAGGTAGGTTTGTCGTAGATTTGAATAATAAATTAGTTCAACCTTTGCATCACTAATCGTTTCATCTACATCAGGGTTATAACTTGAATTATCATCATTATTATAATATACAGTACCACTAACACTAGAGTTAATGGGTCTTGCAATATCTAAAGTATTATTACCAGTTGCAAATGGAATAATCTCTTGATAAATCATATAATCTCCAGTATAAACATTCAAAGCATAATAACCAGGTAAAAGACCTGATATATTATAATAACCCGATTCATTGGTAAAAACATAATTAGGAGTATTACTTACTTCCTCTGGAACAAGCCTACCATTCGCAATCTGAGATTCATTAAATTTATCAATTTCATAAAATAAAAGCATTGAAGTATCCAATGGTTTATCACCAGTAGTAGTATTATATCCGCTTTTACCATCAAGATTATCATAAACATATCCACTAACATTTGCAGGGTAAATAGTAATATTAATGGTTCTCTCAAAATTAGAACCCGTTTTTCTCATGGCATCAGCTTCACTAATCGGCGCATAATCTGTATCATTTTTACTATCAAACATTACCCTTTGCATAACAAATGGTAAAATTCCTTGAGAATAGAATCTTAGCTCTGGGTTTCTAATAACAGAAATATATGCTCCTCCACCTGCAATTAGACTAAAATTATGAGTGTTTTTCTTAGCTGCAATTATCTCATGTTTATCATAATCAATGGGTGTATCATAAGTAGTTTTACCTGGAACATAAGTAAGATTTTTTCTTACGACAACAGTAACATTAGTCGAGATAGGTTTGCCTTGGAAATAAACACTACCATTTATAATAGCACCCTCATAATATTTTGCTATTACAACAGAAGCTTTATTTGTTCCAGGATACTGCAAGAAAGGATTAGACATATTTGAAATAAACTCAGCATAAAAATGTTTCATATCAAGACAAGGTACCTGCCAGTCATACATACTTTTTTTACCTGTTGTTGAATCTATTTGATAAGGACCAACATAAGTACGGTAAAACATTGTATTAAAATAAGCATCTTTATAAGTATAAGATGTACCAGTTACAGCAATATATCTTTTCTCAGCATCTGATAATTTTAAATAATCTATAAAAGGCTCATTAGTAATCTCATAATCTATACCACCCGTCGGTTTGACTTTATAACCGATATATAAAACATCAAAAAATTCATCTTCAGGACTACCAAGTAGCACAAGACTTTTATCAGCTAAAAACGCAAAAATATTGAAAATCTGACGATCATATCCTTCTACACCATAATAACGAATACTATAGCCTGTTTCCTCTTGAAGATCATGATATAACCAGGTAACTTGTTCTTCGGTTAGGCCATTTGTTTTATTATTGAAAAGCTCAACAACATCGTGATAGACAGCATTGTCAGCCCATTGAGCTCCAACCTTTAAAAGATTAGTATTAATTGAATTTCGCATATATTGGTTAAACTCTTCATATATCCATTTATGATAAGAAGGTGAAGAAAGTGGATTTTCTATCCATCCAAAAAGATTATCAGCTTTTTCTTGGCCTAGATATTTAGTCAAAATTTCTTTAACATTTTCAGAAAGTATACCATTTCCACCTGCTTTATTACCCTCTAGTATTCTAACAATCCAAATTGCTACAGCATCCTTTTCACTTGTAGCAGTATGAAAATTAGAAGCAGTAGATATACCATCCTGGAAGTTATCAGCAACAGTTGGATGCTTCCCAATAGCGGCCTCATAAAAACCATAGTCCCACCATGAAATAAAAGCAGGACGATCAGCATCATTTGCTATATCTGTATCTTGTTTTGCAAGCCAATTAAGAGCATCAACCCAATATCCCTCTTTAAACAAAGACAAACCAAAAACACCAGAATATGTATCATTAAGGAAATAATCCTGTTTCCAATTACTCCAATCTGTTTTATTTTCATTTAAAGGATAAGCTTTACTTGGAATAGCTGCATCAAATACAATAAAAACATTTGGAAGAATAATAATAAAAGCAATAAGCAAAATACCAAAAATATGCATTAATTTAATACCTCGACGAAGCCCATGTAAACCCCAACCTGCACTACGAATGTTTTTAACCATTTGCTTATAATCTATTTTATCAACAACAAACCAAGTGATAAAACCAGCAAAAATCGCAATACAAGGAACCATATCATTTAAGAAACGACCTGCAGTAGTTGTAAACCATACATTAATAATGAACAATACAATAAAAAATAAATAATCACGGCGAAGTTTTTCACGATAATAATACCACAAAATAAAAATAAAACCAGCCCAACCAACCCAATACAGAGCAGGACCAAAATTCATAACAGTCTGGCTTATCTCATAAGTATTTGCCTCTGCAATTGTCATAGAAACTTTGTTGCCATAAATACCTGAGCCAAAAAGGATATCTGCGATTCGATTAAAACCAGAGAGAAAACCAACAGAGATCTTAAAATACCTTACAAAATAAAGAAAAACTACACCAACAACTCCAGATATAAATATAAAAGGTAAAGATAATGTCCAAGGAATTCTTTTAACACCAAACAAATAATATAAAAACCCAAAACCAACAACTACAAGTACCATAAACAATGAAGTATCAAACGTAAAACCAACTTTATCAGAGACTGTAACAGGTAAAGATATAATATAACCAGTCAAGATAGTAATAGATGTTGCTCTAAACACATTTATTTCAATTTTACTTAAAAATATATCGATAATCATCTGAACAATAGTATAAATTGCGATGATAACATACAAGTACTGAGCTTCAACCCAAACCATAGATAAACCTGCAAGTGGAACACCAGCAAGAATAGCATAAAAAATTGATTTCATATGATTTTTTTCTTTAAGACTGAGAATTAAAAATAAAAAGGTAAGGAAAAACAGTAATAAATTTAATGAATCATGATCAAATAAAGAATATGAAGAACCGTGACCAGAACTAATAAATATAGGTATTATAGCAATGAAAAAAGCAGCAATAAGCCCTACTTTTTTATTAAAAATTACTTTACCTATAAAAAAAATTGGGAAAACAAGTAACGCTCCAAATAATGCAGGTACAAACTGCATAGAATACCCTATCGCATCAATTTCTCCAATGAAAGGCGCTAAAAAATTACTGAAACCAAGTGCCATCATATTAAGTAATGGAGCACGATTACCAGAAACACCTAAGGGATAATTTAATAATGGATCTGAATCAGAATAATATGGATATATACCAGTTTTACTTGTTTCTTCAACTAATCTTAGATTGTAATATGGATCAGGACCAGATAATAAATACTTAGAATATCCCTCACCATCTGAATATATTGCAATTTCACTTGTAAAATTGAAATAAGTATTGAAGAATAAAACCAATAAAAAAATACTGATTAGAGCTAAAGCAACCCACCAGTTTTTACTTATATTAATTATTTTTTTATCAAATGTTTTTGGTTTACTTTCACTTATGTGTTTTGGTTCATATGTCATAGATTTATTTTTAAATTCAGCTCTTTTTCTCATTACTTTTCACCTAACACTAGTCAACACCGTAAAAATATAGCCTTATAAATAACTTATCAAAGAACTAGTTATTTTTATTTTATAAGAGGAGCAATACTTGCCGCTACTTTTACAGTACTATAATAACTATGTATTGTATCTGTTGCAATTATTTCATCACAGCCTGATAATGATATCTTTTTTATTGCATCACCAGCAAATAAACCATGCGTACATGACACATACACTTTTTTTGCTCCTTGAATCTTAAGCTCTTTTATTGATTTTGCCATTGTCCCCCCCGTGGATATTATATCATCAATTATCCCCACATTCTTGTTTTGTACATCAAGATTTTTAGGTTTAATTTCTACAGTTGTACCATCGATACGAGTTTTTTCCATATAGTCAAAATCACAACCAATGATATTTGATGCTTGTTTTGCTCTACTTAATGCGCCTTTATCAGGTGCAAGAATTAAATCCAAGTTTTTTTGTTTAAGATAATTTGCAATTTCTGGAACTGCAGTGCAACTTTTGGCACTTGTTGAAAAAAAATCAAGAATATGCTCTTTATGCGGATCAACAGTTATTACTATGTCAGCATTAAGACTTATAAGTCCTGCTATTGCTTTTGCACTAATTGCCTCACCTGCCTGAAATAATGTATCCTGCCTTGCATAACCGTAATATGGGATAACAACAGTTATTTTTTTTGCGCCTGCTTCTTCTGCTGCATTTTGAAGTAATAACAATTCTACGAGATTTGGGTCAGGATAGGTAGTCTGAACAATTACAACATGCTCATTTTTTATGTTGTCTAGTATCCTAACATAAAACTCTGTATCAGGAAAACGTTTAGAAATAGTGTTTGCTCTAGGAATCTTTAAAATATGTGATAGTTCTTCTGCAACTGTATTTGACGCCGTCCCGCTGATAATATACATATTATTACAAATTGGAAAATACATAATATGTTTTTAGTAATTTCGTAAAATTTTTAGTGTGATAGAAAGTTTATATAATAATGAAATGTTTAATCGGTTTAAATTTTGGAGGTGGATTAAAACGCGATCTACAAAAATTCCAGTAATAGTATTAATTCTAATTATTTTACTTCCTTTAGTGTCTTTTTTAAATATCAGTGTAAAAGCAGATGAAGAAATAAAAAACATTGTATCAGCAACATTTAGTATAGATATGGAAAGTGCCACAGATTTAAAGATAGCTGTTGAAGCAATTGTTACTAAATTAACATTATCCACCAGTGAAAAAACATATAATTCTGAAGAGATAAAAGATATATCTAATACAAATGCTGAACAAATGGGTGCAATTAAATATGCTCTAAAAACAATGATTTTTAACCAGATAAAAGCTACTTTTATAAATGCCCAAGTTACTTCTTCACTTGACTTATTAAACTATGAAAACTATACTTTTTATGATAAATACTCAGTTAATCTAACTTCAAAATTTTTTAGTTTAAATCAAACGATTAACTCATATGAATTAATAAATGGTATACTTGATATTGGAGCACGAATAAGATATGATCTAAATTTTAAAGCAGATTCTGGATGGGATAATAAATATTCTTTTGATTTAGGCGAAAAATTAGATTTTCAACTTACTGATGCTAAAATAAATAATAATATTATTGAATGGACTGTTAGAAATAGTGATGGTAAATTACCTTCTTTATCAGCTTTTTTTATTTTACGTAATAAAAACCCAACAACTATTGAAGAAAAAGAAGACATATCTATTGGGTTTATACTAGATTCGCAAAAAGAACCGGTATCTTTTGAATCAGAAATAGTTGTAAAAAGTATAAGTTTAAAAAATTATGATTTTTTACCTGAATTTATTACTAACATCGAGTTTGTACCTTCAGATTGTATAAGGTTATTTGTAAAAAATAATTTGGTTACATGGGATGAAATATACCAAAAAACAATAAAAGCCGTTCACGAAAATATGAAAAATACGGTAGAAAAGTCTGTTTTTAATCAAACATTGACATTTACTTTCAATTGGGATAACACTACAACAGACGGCTGCTCAGATCCTTTTGATATAGATAAAATGGATAAAAATCCTCCAATAAAAGCCTTACTAAAAGATAATGAGATACAATTAATAATTAACGATATTTCTTCAAAAGCATTGTTTGGGCTTGTAAATGCTGGTGCAAAATCAAACATAAATCATAATGCAATAAATTTTGGGAGAAATCTAGATACACTTAGTTATAATTATAATATATCTCTTAAAATGCCAGAAGAAATATACATAAACAACGAAAATATATATACATGGGATAATAAAAACATAAGCTTTTCAGGATTAATGTTATCCAAAAAAAGTCCAGAATATAAACAACCAATAATAAATACAATGATAGAGATAGAAGCAGAAACAACTGATTTAAACCTACTAAGTTTTTTCACAGGAGATACAGAATTAAGTTTTGGTTTGAAAATAGATGAGGAAAAAAACTACAAGGTAACAAAGATACCCACACCATTTAGTTTACCTCAAGCAATAAATATTACATATCTGAACTCTGATGCTATAAAATTATGTATAGAAGAAAATGTGTTTAAAGAAGAAGAAATTAACACTTTTTTAACAAATGAAAAAACTCTTTTTGAACAAACCATTAACAAAATAATAACAGGATTGAATGCAAAAGGAAACATAAACACAGAAGCATTCCAAAACTCGTTACAATGGGATAGCGACATAACAAAAATGGATGAAAAAGAGCCTATTAAAACACAAATATATTCACATACATCACATCCAATAAAATTCAAAATATCAATAACACCACCAGGATTAAAAATAAATAATCAGACTTACAAATTTACAGGTTTAGAAGACCAATATGTAACTTATAGAATAATCTTCCCAAATGGAATAAAAATCTCTTTATCAAATGACTATGAAGGAATATATGTAAATGAAACAAATGATGGAAAACAATACATAGAGATAACTTTTTCGCCAGAAGATGCAAATGCAGAAGTTGATGTTACAATAACTATAGAACCATATATTTTATTTATAATTGCTCTTCTCACCCCATGTATAGTAGCTATAATAATAGCATTAATCCTTATAATAGTAATAATAATTTTTAGAAAAAAACGAAAGAAAAGAAAAAAACCTGCTTATTCACCAAAACCTGCGGAAGATACAACAGAATATGAAGATGAAGATTATTATATACCGCCGCCACCTGGTTCAAAATGACATCCTCCCAAAGTAAATCCATCTAAAGATGGGGGTATCCCATACTTTAACTTCTTTTAATGTAACATGAAGGAACGCAAACCACTCTGCTTAAAACATATCGACCCCTTCAGATAGGTGGGTCGAGTAGTATTAAG
>JALHTX010000374.1 GCA_022866015.1 Thermoplasmatota archaeon | reverse complement strand
GTCAATGTAGATCTGCTTTCGAAAACAATTATATCTGTTGTGGGTGACAAACATCATGGTCACCCAGTTATTGCGGGTGTCACCCACAATCTTTTTAGAGCTACGGCTAATTACATTTTCCATAAAGATTTGTTCTCCTGTCGCACCTTTAATGGGCAGGCGAATGCCTGCCGCGTGCGACAAAAAAGAGTATGTTTTAGCTGGAGAAAAATAGAGATGCGACTTTTCATCTGCGGGTCTTACGCTGATGCTTCAGACCACGCAGTATTCCCAGTCGCAACTATAAATCAAGGCAATCTAATTCTACAATAGCAGTTTAAAAATTTGGCAGTTATTGTAAAAATATTGGAAAGACTTGTACAACAATGCTTTAAAAGCCAGAAAACAGACAATACAATTGATAATTATGTTCATCGTGGGACAAGTCAATAACCAAGAAGAATTAAATGAGATTACTTTTATCGCAAAACTTTTTGTTGTTGGACAGAGAGCACGTGAACTTGCTAATGAAACAAAAAAAAATAAATAAAACAAATATCTTAATTTTTTTCTGTTTTTTTATTCAATAAACTTTATTAGGTCGCTGTTTGTTTAAAAAAAAACAGCTGGTGATTTAACTGGTAAATTTAACCTTTTACGGCGGTGTAGAAGAAATAGGCGGAAACAAAATACTTTTAGAAGATAAAGATACAAAGATTTTTTTAGATTTTGGTATGAGTTTTGGACGTCGTGGTAAGTTTTTTGAAGAGTTTCTTAATCCAAGAACTGCAAATGGAATAGGAGATTTTCTTACAATGGGACTTATCCCCGATATTCCTGGCGTTTATCGTGATGATTTATTGGAGCATTTTGGTAGGAAATCACAAAATCCTGAAGTTCAGGCGGTGATACTATCACATGCTCATGCTGATCATGCAAATTATATATCATTTCTACATAAAGATATCCCAATATATTGTGGGCAAACATGTAAATATATTCTGGATGCAGTAGATGAGGAAACCCAGAGAACTATTGAAAATGAAGTTTTAAAATATAAAAAAAGACCTTGTTTTAAAAAAAATTACAAAGATCCACCTATACAAAGAACATTCAATACATTTAGAACAGGGGATAAAATAAAAATTGATTCAATTGAAATAGAGCCAATTCATGTTGATCATAGTGTCCCTGGGGCGTATGGCTTTATTATTCATACATCAAACGGTACTGTTGTTTACACAGGTGATTTAAGATTGCATGGTACCCATTCTGATATGACTAAAGATTTCATAAAAAATGCTGTCCAAGAAAAACCTATTGCGATGATTACTGAAGGAACTAGAATTGATTCAGGTCAAACCGGTGAATCAGAAAATAAAGTTTATGATAAATCAAAAGGATATCTTGAAGATAATAAGTATCTTTCTATTGTTGATTTTAATTTTAAAGATGTTGATCGTTTTACAACTTTTTATAATATATCTAAAGATCTTGGTAAAAAATTTGTAATTAGTTTTAAACATGCATGTTTCTTGGAGCGTTATCATAAAGACCCAAAGATTAAATCACCTGATAGTCGAGATGAAAATATTCTTATTTTAAAGCTTAAGCGTCTTACTGGAACTTATTGTGACGAGGATTATACTGATGAATATATTAAGCGTCGTTTGAATTATTCTAATATTATTACCCCTGAAGAGCTTAGTAAAAATCCTAGTGATTACATTATAGTTTTGAATTTTTGGTATTTTAATCAACTTATTGATTTAAAGCCAAAAGGTGGAGTGTATATTCATTCTCTTTCTGAGCCTTTTAACGAGGAAATGGAGATGTCTTATGAGCGTATGATTAACTGGATTCAGTTTTTTAATATGGATTTTGTTCAGTCTCATTGTTCTGGTCATATTAATGGTGCTGATTTAAAGAGCTTACTTGAGACTATTAAACCAAAAGAGCTGTTTCCTATTCATACTGAAAAACCAAAGTTATTTAGTAAACTTAATCTAAAAACACATATTGTAAAAGAAGGAAAACCTTACAAAATATGATGTTTATTTTTATCAAAATTATTAGGAAAAATGTTTAAAGTATAAGCTTATAAATGTTTTAAAATAAAATTCCTCTAACGGGGGGAGGAAATGATAAAAAATGACTGATTTACTTGATTATCCAAACAAAAAAGATGAACAAACTTTGATTAAAACAGATATTGGTAAACGTAAAAAAGAACAATTCATTGAAAACCTAAGAGATGGAGATGTTATAAACGATTTTTTTGCCGTTAAAATCAAAAGTCCTCCACGAACATACAAGCGAGGTATATGGTTTGGCCTTGTTGTAACTGATAAAACCGGTGAAATCTCCGTAAAATATTGGGGTGGAGACAACAAAGAACGTGTGAAAAGACTTTATGATAGCTTTAAAACTGGTGATGTCGTTCAAATTCGTCTTGGAAATGTTGAAATCTATGAAGAGAAACCTCAGATAAGTATAAATGAATCAAGCGGAGGAATTCGCAGATGCGGTTCCAATGAATATGAAGTATCAGATTTTATTCCTTCACTTAATGAGAAAAAAATAAAAGAATTATTTGAGGTAATTAAACAAGAAATTAACAATGTTGAAAATACACAGCTTAAAAACCTTCTTGATACATTTTTCAGAAATACATCTTTTGTTGAGGAATTTTGTAGTAGCCCTAGTGCTATGACTCATCATCATAGTTATGTTGGTGGAAATCTTGAACATACTGTTGGTGTTGTAAGGCTTTGTAAAAATATTTATGAAATGTATCCTGGTATAAATAGGGATTTAGTAGTATGCGGTGCGATTTTACATGATGTGGGTAAACTTAAGGAATATTGTATTACTGCATCAATTGATAAAACAGATATAGGAAATTTCATCGGCCATATAGTAATAGGTGATCGTTGGGTTCGTGAGAAAATAAAAGAAATTAGAGATAACGGAGAAACTTTTGATGAAGAAATGGAAAACAAGATTTGCCATATAATCTTAAGTCACCATGGAAAATATGAGTTTGGTAGTCCTCGTATGCCAAAAACTGTTGAGGCGATGGTTGTTCACGCTGCTGATATGATGGATTCACAAGTGAAAAACTTTATTCAAAATATTGAAGAGGGGCGTAAGAAAAGTGAAGATGACTGGGGTTTTATCTGGGATTCTGATCTAGGTATGAAAAGACCTATGTATCTTGGCAATGAGGGGTAAAAAGATGAAGAAGGATATAATTGATATTCTTTGTTGCCCTGTTTGTAAAAAAGAGCTCATATTAAAAATTGAAAAAGAAGAAAAAAATGAGATTATTAAAGGCTTTTTTACTTGTAAAAAATGCAATAAAGTCTATCATATATCTGAAGGGATTATTGATTTTTTACCTAAAAAATGAAATAAGGGCGGCGCCCTTATAATCCCGTTCCGCCTTCGTTCCTCAGCAAGCCCTACGGTCTTGCCGTATCTAACTCGGCGGCTCTGGTTAGTAATCGTTGTTGCCGATCATCAACAACTGTAATTTTATGGTGGT
>JALHTX010000373.1 GCA_022866015.1 Thermoplasmatota archaeon | reverse complement strand
AACGATGTATCAGACGTCTCTTGCACGGTAATCTTTAAAAAATAGAGGTCAAAGATGTTCACTCAAGGCTTCATTTCGGGATGAAGCTGATATTCAACATTTTGTTTAATACGTCATCAAGTAGATATTCACTAACCATTTGAAGGGATATCTGATATTTGCCTTATTAGATATTTCCTTCGATTTTCTTTAGATTCATCCAAATATAAAAATTATTCGGATAATGATTTATAAAGAAACAATTGTTTTAAAATTTGAGTTGAGGGGGAAAAAATGAAATGACCAAAGGAATGGATGATACAAAAAGAAAAAATAAAACTTACAAAAATATAATAGAAAGAGATGTAGAACTCCTTCAAGGAGCAGGTTTTGGAGGAACACCAGAGCACATCATAGAAGAAAACAAAAAGAGAAAGCAAAAAGGAAAAAAATGAATTTGTAGTTTTTAGTCAGGAAAAAAGCGAACATAAATTTAGGATGCCAGTAATAGAAGAAGAATAAATAGAAACAAATCTATTTATGTGGATGTTGTCAAGGTAAAATCACTCTCCATATAGGCAAGTCTTTAACAACAGAAGTAAATCACAATAACTTTTCTAAAGTTTTTACAACATATGTCGATATACTTTATTTTCCTTTAAAAACTGGTTTTCTCTTTTCAACAAAAGCAGTAACGCCTTCGTTGAAATCTAAGCTACCAGCTGATTTAGATGCAGTTATGCTCTCTAGTTCTAAATGATCAATCATAGAATTCTCAAGACTTTTATTAATTAGCATTTTAGCTTTTCCAATAGCAATAGGTGGAAGAGTTCTAAATTTTGATGCAAATTCTTCTACCGCTTCATCAAGTTTTTCGGGTTCAACAACCATGTTTACTATACCAAGCTCTAAAGCCTTTTGGGCTGTAAAAATCTTTGATGTAAGTATATATTCACAAGCTCTTTGATAACCAACAAGTCTGGTAAAAAATTGTGTTCCGCAACCTGGTGCTAAACCTATTCCAATAAATGCTGTTCCAAATTTTGCATCTTTAGAAGCAATTATCATATCACAAGCAAGAGCAATTGAAAGCCCTGCACCAAATGCTGCACCGTTTACTGCGGCAATAATAGGTTTTTCTATTGTTCTTATTTCTATTACACATTTATGAATTGCCTTGGTTAGTTTTTTTAGAAACTCTGTTTTATTTTCTGCATCATACATTTCTTTCACATCGCCGCCGCCACAAAATCCTTTTCCGGTTCCTTTGATGACAACTGTTCTAATATTGTCATTTTTGTTACTATTTTTCAAGGCATCATAAAGTTCATTTCCAAGTTTTATATCAAATGAGTTTAATCTCTTGGGTCTATTCAATGTAATATATGCAATTTTATTTTTATGCTCAATTGTCAAGGTTTCGTATTTCATTTATCTCATTCTCTTGGAATATTGTTTCAGTTATAAACTTTAGCGAAAGATATAAATAAATAGTTAACCATGCGCGCCGTCATAGTTTACAATCGAGGTAATTGTTGATGGAAATAAACATGTATATTGATAGATATAAAAATGTAAGATTAAACTTATTTAAATGGAGATATGAGTTAAATTTTGTATATAAACTAATTCTCGCGTTAAGTTTTGCTTGCTTAACAGGTTTATTAGCACAGCTTAGATTTTATATTCCCGGTACGCCAGTTCCAGTTACAGGTCAAGTTTTTGGAGTAATACTAGCTGGTGTTTTAATGGGAACTTGGGGTGGAATTAGTCAAGTAATGTATATTGGGATCGGTGCAGCAGGTGTACCATGGTTTGCGGGATTTAACTATGGTATAGGATATATCGCAGGTCCAACAGGAGGATATCTAGTTGGTTTTATACTAGCAGCATTCTTTATCGGATTCATAGTTGATAGATATCTCAAATCTAGGAAATTCTTTAGCATGATGTTATTGATGTTCTTTTCCACATTTATCCTTATTTATCTTCCAGGAGTAATCTATTTATATATCTATACGGGAACTATTCTTGGTGTAACAGAGTTACTTACAATGTGTGTTTTACCATTTATTGCTGCTGATTTTGTTAAAGCAGTTATTGCTGCAGGCATTGCAACTAGTATTACGCCAAAAGCTTCATATGCAAAAGAAGTTGATATCTAAACAATTTTTTTTTTAAAAAATGAGAGAAAAAATTTTAGAACTATTAAACAAAAAAGATTTTGTTTCTGGTAAAAATCTTGCTGAGCAACTAAAAGTATCAAGAACTGCCATTTGGAAACAAATTAAAATTTTACAGAATTATGGATATAATATTGAGTCTGTGAAAAATCGTGGTTATCGGCTTGTTTCTCGACCAGATATACCTAGATATGAAGAAATGTCACATTATTTAAATACACAAATCATTGGTAAAAAAATAGTATATTTTGAAAAAATAGATTCAACTAATATTTATGCAAAAAAACTTGCAAAAGAAGGTATTTCAGAAGGCTGTGTTGTCGTTGCAGGCATACAGGAGAAAGGTCGGGGTCGAAAAGATAGAATTTGGTCTTCACAAGAGGGGGGTTTATGGTTTTCAGTTATATTATATCCTAGAATTCCCCCTCAAAATGCAATGATAATTACAATGGCTGCATCAATATCTGTGGTTGAGGCAATTATAAAACATACTAATTTGAAACCAATGATTAAGTGGCCTAATGATGTT
>JALHTX010000372.1 GCA_022866015.1 Thermoplasmatota archaeon | reverse complement strand
TTGAATGGGGAGATGGAACTGATAGTGGATGGCTTGGTCTATATCCTTCTGGTAAAGAAATTTCTGCTAATCAAAGTTGGAAAGAAAAAGGAACATATCTAATAAAAGGAAAAGCTAAAGATATTTATGGTGCTGAGAGTGACTGGGGAACACTAGAAGTAACTATGCCAAAAAACAAAATGAATTATCAATTCGATATTCTATTTGAAAGATTGTTACATCATTTTCTTTTCTTTGAGAAAATACTAAACCAATACTATAACTAAAAAACTTAATTTAACCTTTTATCTATTTTTTATTAAACATATATTGAGGAGAGGTTTATATACAATAAGTTGTTTTGAAATAATTGTTCAATGGAGGAAAAATATGAATAAAAAAATTATATCACTTTTGGTTTTAGGAGTAATGCTGTTATCTAGTATTGTTCAAATATCTGCTACTAGTATCATCAAAGAATCGTATGATATTGAAGAAAAAGGAGTATTTAAAGCAGAATTAGGAAAGAAAGGGGATGAGAAATCAACAGTATCTTTATCTGGTATGTATAGTTTTAAAGAAAAGATTATATTGGTTAACGGTAATGCAACTTTAGGAGAGAAAGAAGGGTCTTTTAAAGGTGTATTTAAAGGAAATCACTTCTATTTGACTATACCAATTAAAGGACATGTGTTAATCATTATTGGTAAAATTAATTTTGATAAGGATAATAATACTTTTAAAGGTTTTTGGATTGGAAAAGGTTTACCAATTAAAGGATGGATAACTGGGTCATTTTCCCAAACATAATCAAACAATAAATAATCTTAGATATTATTTTTTCTTTGAAAAAATACTAAACCAATATTATTACTAAAAAACCAGACTCTAACACTTTTTTCTTTTTTTTATTGGATAGACACCTAAGAGGTAAAAAACTCCCCCACATATTTTTTGCATTAAGTATCTATCCAATAAGTATAAATGTAATTTTATAATATATAAATATTTTATGTTTTAAATAATTTCTATCGAAAAGATTTCACCATTATCTTTTTAAACATAGCTTGATATTATATAAATTATAAATTAGGAGTGGATGAGGAATGAAGAAAAAAATAATGGTTGTAGATGATGATCCAGATCTTCGATATACTATCAAGGATGATTTGGAGGAATTATATAGTAATGATTATGAAGTTGTAACTGTAGAAAGTGGTATGAAATGCCTTCAATACCTTAAAAATAATGAAATACCAGATATAATATTATTAGATATTATGATGCCAGAGATGACAGGCTGGGAGACATTAGATAGAATAAAAGAAAATAATAATTGGAGAAAGATCCCAGTTTTTTTCTTAACTGCTAGAACTGATAGAATGGCAAAAAGCGCTGGTGAATTTTTAGGTGATGATTATATAGAGAAACCTTATGAACTCGTTGATTTAAAAAATAGATTAGATAAAATATTAAAACGATAAAAATTACATGAATTATCAGCATTTCTGTATTTTCAAATAAATCTTCTATGAACATATGTTTTCTAGATTAGGTTATACTTAGTATTAAACAATAATTTTTTTCAGATTATTAGTTTATTAATGCTAAGTAATATTCCTGTTTTTCTTTCTTTATGTTAAGAATGATGAAATATGAAATTATTTAACTATTTTTTAAATTTGTAAATTGTATTGGTATCTCTTCCATATCTAGCTTCTTAGTGATTTTATATATTTCTGATATTTTTTTTTAGATCCAAAGAAGATTATAAAAACTGAGAAGATTAATTTTCCATTATCCTTATATAATTAAATTTCTTTAATTAAGTGGAGTTGGGATCTATTGGAAGAGATAACTTTTATTATACTATCGATGATTTTTACTGGAACATTATTTTTAACATATGGAATACACAAGAGCATTTTACTTAGAAAAAATGTACCCCCTTTTTTAAAATCTAAATGGAATATTATAACTATTTTAATGATAATATTTTTAGTTAGTTATTTTCTTTCAATGTTAATCTTATCTTTTGAATTTAATATTGCTTATATGACAGGATTTGTTTTTTTAGGTGGCGCTATTTTTGTTGCTATTATTATTTCTCTTAGTTCTAAAACTATTTATTCAATGGTTGAAAAAGAAAAATTAGAAAAATTATATAAAAAACTTGAACAGCATGATTCTTTTTTAGATAATGTCTTAGAATCATTAACTCATCCTTTTTATGTTATTGATGTTAACACTTATAGATTAAAATTAGCTAATTCAGCTTCAAGACTTGGAAGTTTTGGTAATGAATCCACATGTTATTCTCTTACCCATAAACGTAATAATCCTTGTGGTAGTAAAGAACATATTTGTCCATTAGAGGAAGTTAAGAAAACAAAAAAACCATGTACTGTTGAACATATTCATTATGATAACGATGATCATCCTAGAAATATGGAGGTTCATGCTTACCCAATTTTTGATGAAAAAGGTCTTTTAAAAGAAATGATAGAATACTCACTTGATATTACAGAGAAAACGAAAATTAAGAAAGCATTAGAATTATCAAAAGAGGAACTTAAAAAACTTGTGCATCAAAAGAATGAATTTATTAATCAACTTGGACATGATATAAAAAACCCTTTAACTCCTATCACACGGCTTCTACCTAAAGTAATCAGAGATACTCGTGGTAAAAAGAATCTTGAAAGACTTGAGATAATTAATAGGAATATTGATTATATAAAAAACCTTGTTTTAAAAACTCTAAAACTTGCTAAATTAAATACTGCTAATATTCAATTTAATTTTCAAGAAACAAATATATTAGATGTTATGAATGAAGCATTGTTAGATAATAAATTTCTTTTAGAGGAGAGCAATATTTCAATTAATAATTTAATAGATAAGGATGAAATTACTTTAAGTATCGATAATCTTCAATTTAAAGAGGTTTTTAATAATCTTTTTTCTAATGCAGTTAAATATATTGAAGGTAAAGGTTTGATTACTATTAACGCTAATGAAAAAGATAATTATTTTATTTTTTCTATTAAAGATAATGGTATAGGTATGAGCAAAGATCAAGTAAGTCAATTATTTAATGAGTTTTATAAGGCAGATGAATCTCGTCATGATTTTTATTCAACAGGTCTTGGATTATCAATTACAAAAAAGATTATAGAAAGGCATGGTGGTAAGATTTGGGCTGAAAGTGAAGGTCTAGGTAAAGGATCTATTTTTTATTTTACTATTCCTACTAAAATTAATATTCATAATAAGGGTAATATTAATAGTATTCATAAACAGGTTGACAAATTATAATTAGCAGGTAATAATGCAATATAATTGATTGTAAGCTATAGTGGTTAAAATCTTAAAATATCTTTGATGTTACTTCCAATAGATTGTGACTAGTTAACACGAAAAAACACCATTTTATGAGTTATTTAAAAATGAAACGATTACTTCTTATAAAATAAAGAATATAAATTGTGTTGTTTTGGATGCGACAGCAGGACTATATGGATATGCTGGTTATGATGGTAGGTTAAGTGGAGAAAAAATTGCTATAGACCCTTTGACTAAAGAATATATATATCTTATATAAATTATGAAATTGTAGTTTTGAGGTAGGAAAAATAAATATCTTTCTTTTTTTCTCCTGTTGAATAAGATATGATAATACGTTAGAACCATGTTTGTTATCTTAAACCCCTAGGTTTACATCGTGAAATAACATTATAAGGTATTAGTTGTATTGAGATTGTAGTTGAGGGAGGAAAAGAAATGGCAACAAAAAAAGAAAAAATGAGTTTAGAACAATTAGTTAAAAAGGGGACGGATTTAGAGGTTCCTGAAAAAGAAAAGTATAGAAAGAAAGGCAAAAGACATAAAATTTCTGTGAGTTACAAAACCCACGCACGTGAAATAAAAACTAAATAAATGAATAAAGAATAGAAATTATAGTTGAGGGAGGAAAAGATGGTTGGTGAATTAGAGAAAGTAAAAGAATTTGCATCAATGGAGGACTAAAAATGGAGTGGTGGTTTAGTTTTTTATTCTCATTAGTTATCGGCATCATTATTTCTGCTCTCATTTTTAAATGGATGAAAGAGCAGGGAGAATAAAATATGAAAAAACAACTTGTGATAGTTGGAATTCATGGAGAAATACCATTATAAAGTATCGGTTGTATAAATAGTATTAGTAGTGGGAGGCAAAAATATATGTTTAATCAACCAGAACCAGATATTCCATTTCCGTGGGATCCTGATCCAGATGATGACGATGAGTAAAACACCATTTCTAACCATATTAATTTTTAAGAGAAGTTTTTAAACAAACAATTGTTACAAAACAGTAAGGTGGAGTGAAAGTTTATGAAAAAACCTACTGTTGATATACCAACCAAAGAATACATTAAATTTCATAATAATAGAACTGCAACATATTTTGTTGTAATCTTTTTGGCTATTCTTATTCCATTTATTGTTGCTAGAATTTACTTCCACAATGAGCTTCTTACATTTATAGGTGCTATTGTAAGTCTTATTCTTTCTTTGTTCATTTGTATGAAATTTCTTAATGTTTCTTGGAATCCTAAAAAAGATATTAAAGAGAACCACCCAAGATATGTCAAATGGTTGGAAC
>JALHTX010000371.1 GCA_022866015.1 Thermoplasmatota archaeon | reverse complement strand
TTTTTGGTTTTTAAGATTTTTTGTTTAACCATATTTTCACCTTTTAAATATTCCATTTTTTTGAAATTGGATTTGGTCCAAGTTTTTTTATCGCATCTGTCATGTCCTTCATTGTATCAGCAAATTTTTGTCCCTCTGATGCAGATATCCAGCGAATCCAAACTCTTTCTTTTCCAATCCCAAGTGTTTCAAGTATATTCTGAAGTAAAACCATCCTTCGACGGGCTTTATAGTTACCATCAATATAATGACAATCTCCAGGATGACAGCCACCTATAAAAACACCATCTGCACCCTCTAGAAGTGCACGTAGAATATACATTGAATCAACTGAGCCTGAACACATAACACGAATAATTCGAACATTAGGTGGATATTGTATACGACTGGTCCCTGCTAAATCTGCTCCTGCGTATGAACACCAATTGCATAAAAATCCTACTATTTTTGGTTCAAAATCTTTTTTATCAATATTTTTCTCATCACTCATTTTTTTCTCACTCCAAACAAGCATCAATCATTGACAATAGCTGTTTTTTGGTAAACGTATTCTGCTGAGATGTACCACTTGGACATACAGTTGCACAAGCACCACAACCCTGGCAGAGGATCTCATTTACAACAGCTAGTTGTTTTTCTTCATCAAAACTAATAGCATCATATGGACAAATCTCAATACATAGCTTACAAGCAACACAATTACGGTTTCTTATACGAGCAATATTACCTTTTGTCTCTAGATATTCTTTTGATAAAATAGTCGCGGCTCTTGCAGCAGTTGCTTTTGCCTGAAGAATTGATTCTTCTATAAAACGTGGTGAATGAGCAAGACCGCAAAGATAAATCCCATCTGCTGAAAAATCAATAGGTCGTAGTTTAACATGTGCTTCAGCATAAAACATATCCTGGTTTAATGGAACCTTTAGTTGTTGGGCAAGAGATGTATTTTCCTCTGGTATAATACCAGCACTCAATACTAGTTTATCAGGGTTAAAGTGCAGTTCTCTGTTAAGAATATGTTCAATAGTTTTTACCTGTATTTTATCATTATTTATAGTAACTTTTGGTTCATCATCTTCATCAAATCTAATAAACAAAATTCCTTTTTTTCTCGCCTGATTATATAATAAATCCTCTCTAAACCCATACGTTCGAATATCTCTATATAATATGTATACTGTCGCATCTGGATTTATTTCTTTGAATTTTAAAGCATTTTTTAAAGCTTGGGAACAACAAATACGACTGCAATAAGGATGAGTATCATTTCGTGATCCAACACATTGAATCATTACTATTTCCTTTAATTTTTTTAAGCTGGAGTCATTATTAAAAAGACTTTTTTCAAACTCAGTTTGTGTAATAATATCTTTGTTTTTACCGTAATTATATTCATTAGGCGTATAAGGTAAACCACCTGTTGCAACAACAATTACGCCATGTTCAACTTCGGCTGGTAATTTTTTATCTTTAGAAATTAATGTTGATTTAAAATTACCAACATAACCAGAAATAGTTTTTATTGTTGTACTATTAAAAACCTGGATTTTTGGATGATTCTTTACTCTTTGAATTGATTCTTTTAAAAGATCCTGTGGATTCTCACCATGAGTACCTAGATAAATATCTCTAAGATGACCCCCTAGTTCATGTTCTTTTTCTATTAAAAACACTTCAAATCCTTGATCAGCAATAGAAAGAGCGGAATGCATACCAGCAATACCACCGCCAATGACTAGTGCGCGATTAACAACAGGTATTTTGAGATGATGAATTGAACATAAATCTGCTGCTTTTGCAACGGCCATACGCATAGAATCTATTGCTTTTTTTGTTGCATTATCGGGGTTGTTTTTATGCACCCATGAATTCTGATCGCGGATGTTTGCCATTTCAAAAAGATGAGGATTAAGACCTGATTCTCTAAGAGTATCCTGGAATAATGGTTCATGTGTACGCGGGGTACATGAAGCAATAACTATACGATTCAGACCAATTTCTTTTATTTTTTCCTTTATTTTTTCATTTGAGTCCTGTGAACATGTATAAGTGCTATCATCAGCATATGTAACATAAGGTAGTTTTTTTGCTGCTTCAACAATCTTTTTAACATCAACAACTCCAGCTATATTTATCCCACAATGACAAACAAAAACCCCTATTTTTGGAATCTCATTGCTCACATCTTTTTCTTCAGGGTATTCTTTTTCAATGATTTTGGTTCCTCTTACATCGTAAATATCTTTTGCATCTTCCGCAGCAGCAGCTGAAGCTTGTGTAACACTCTCGGGGATATCCTTTGGTTCGGTTACTGTACCTGATGCATAGATACCTTTTCTTGAGGTTTCAACCTGTAAATATGGATCTGTTTGAATAAAACCATATTGATTAAGATTAATATCTAGTATTTCACTAAGTGTAACAATTTCTTTGCACGGTTGCAATCCAACAGAAAGAATAACCATATCATAGGTTTCTTTTTTTATTATACCCTCGTCATCTACATATTGTATAGTTAGATTCTTTGTCTTTCTATCCTGTTCCAATCTGGGAATACGACATCTTCTGTAAACAACTCCATATTCATCTTTAGCTCGATCATAATATTTTTCAAAATCCTTTCCAAAAGAACGCAGATCCATGAAATAAATATGGGTATCAATACCGGGTTGATGCTCCTTGGCAATTATTGCCTCTTTGGTTGCGTACATACAGCAAACAGATGAACAGTAAAGTCTTTCACAGCTTTCATCACGTGAGCCAATACATTGTAACCAAGCAATCTTTTTAGGAGATTGTCCATCTGAAATTCGCGAGATATGCCCCTTATATGGCCCTGATGAAGAAAGCATACGTTCAAATTCAATACTGGTTAAAACATTAGGATAAACTCTGTATCCATAACTATCTCCCCTCGGAGGTTCATATGTATCAAAACCAGGTGAAATAATCACCGAACCTACATTGACCTTGATTTCTTCATCCTTCTGATCATATTTTATAGCCCCCTTTTCACAGAAATTCTCACATGATTTGCATGTGCCATTCAACGCATACATGCATGCTTCTTTGTCAATAACTGGAACATTTGGTATAGCCTGTGGAAAAGGAATATGTATTGCTTTTCTTTGCGCAAGACCCGCATCAAAATCGCTTGACAGAGGCTCAGGCGTATTTGAACTTATATCTGATAGTTTTATACATTGAGTTGGGCAGACAAAGGCACAGGCACCACAGGTCATACAGACTTGTGAAGGTTCCGCAAAGGGAGTTGCTATCTTTCGATTAGCTCCACGATTAGCAAAACCTAATGCTCCTACTTGCATTACCTGGTCACAAACTCTTACACAAAGACCACATAAAATACATTTGTTATCTGGTTCAGTATAAGTTTTAAATCTAGATTTTTTTACTCCTAATTTACTTGCAAGTTCTTTGATTTGTTCTGAATCAGGACACCTTGCTAGGTAAAGTTCCATTAAAGTTTTTCTTGATTTATCAACTTTTGATGAGATGGTACTGATTTGCATTCCTTCTTTAACTGGTAGACTACATGATGCAGTAAGTTTTGTTCTTCCTTTTTGTGTAACCTCTACAACACAAAGACGACATGAACTATAAGGAGTAATTGATGGATGATGACATAGCGATGGAATGTAAATATTATTTTTTCTGGCTACATCTAAAACTGTTTCTTCTGGAGATGCCTCGTATTCCTTTGAGTCAATAATAATCATGACCACTTTAGTGCACCTCCACCGCTTTAAACTTGCAATTCTCGTAGCAAATTCCACATTTAATACAATCTTTTTGATTGATTTTATGTGTTTGTTTTACTTTACCAGATATTGCTTCTACAGGGCATTTCTTTGCACACAATTGACAGCCAACACATTTCTTTGTATCTATATTATATATTATGAGGGATTTACAAACATGTGCAGGACATTTTTTATCTTTTATATGTGCCTCATATTCATCCTTAAAATATCTTAATGTTGCAAGAATAGGATTAGGAGCAGTAACACCTAGTTGGCAAAGTGATGTATCTTTTACTATCTCTGCTAATTCCTCCAGTAATTCAATGTCTTCATCCTTACCTCTACCCTCAGTTATATTGGTAAGTATTCCATGCATTTGCACTAGGCCTTCACGGCATGGTGTACATTTACCACATGATTCATTTTTTAAAAAGTTCACAAAATACTTTGCAACATCAACCATGCAGGTTCCTTCATCCATCACAATCATACCACCAGAACCCATCATGGCTCCTGCATCAGTAAGGCTATCGTAGTCAATTGGAAGATCTAGATGTTTTTCAGGTATACAACCACCTGAAGGACCACCTATTTGGATTGCTTTGAATTTTTTTCCATTTTTGATTCCACCGCCGATGTTAAAAACAATATCGCGCAGTGTAATACCCATTGGAACTTCTACAAGACCTGTATTATTTATCTGACCTACTAATGAAAAAATCTT
>JALHTX010000370.1 GCA_022866015.1 Thermoplasmatota archaeon | reverse complement strand
ATAAGATTATTGATATTATAAAGGGAAATGGAAAAGATTATCTCTCGCAGTTTCTAAATAGCCCTATTGACGTAGATCAGCTTGATTATCTTATGCGTGATGCATATTATACTGGCGTAGCCTATGGTTTAATTGATGCCGAGCGTTTTTTAAATTCTTTGATTATTATTAATGGCGTTCTTGGCATTTCTAAAAAGGGTGTTAGTGTTGTTGAAAATATACTTATGGCTCGTACTCTGATGTATTCTACTGTTTATTTTCATAAAACTGTTAGAATAGCAGAGCTTATGCTTTCAAAAGCAATTGAACTTTCTGAAGATTTTCATCCTTTTGAGTTTTTTAAAATGACTGATGATGAACTAATTAATAATCTTAAAAATATGGGTGTTTTTCAGCATGAAATTGCAGTAAGATTAAAGTATCGTAAATTATTCAAACAAGCATATGCTCCGTCACTTGTTGAATTATCAGCAGATCGTATTGATTTTATCAAGAAATTTGATGATATTAAGTTTAGAAGGAAGAAGGAAGTTGAATTCGAAAATAAGCTTGGTATTCAAAGTGGTCATGTGATTATTGATTTTCCAAATACTGAACTTCGTCTTAATGAACCACGTATCGATAAAACGGGTATTATGGTTTTTGATAATAATCATTGTAAAAACCTTGATGATTTTACTCCTATCAGTCGTGCCATTAGATCACGTTTAATAACTGATTGGGCTGTGATGATTATAACTGATGAAAAATATAGAAATATTGTTTCTAATAATGCTGAGAAAATTCTATTTAATTAATATAAATATTGTCTTATTTTAATAGTAATAAGGAGAGAATGGGGAAGATGAAGGTGGTGAGGAGAGATTAAGAAAAAATAATCTAATCAAATATCTCCCCCATTCAATAGAAAAAATATATCTTGATAGAGTATATAAATCTTATTATAGTAATATCGATTATCAACGAATTATTTAGTATTTTTTATATATAAAAAGATAAAAGTAAAAAAAATATTAAATATAAATATTATTAATAATATAATAAAATTATGTTCTAAAATCTAAAAAAAAATTTAATAATTGTAAAATTACAAAAGGATAAACTTTTTAAATAGATAAAAAATAGATAGTCTTCCATTGGGAGAATCTTAATTGACAAACGAAGAAAATAACACTTATAAGAGTTTAAAAGATAGCCCCTTTAAATTTACTCCAAGTAATGTATCAATAAAAGACGATGCGTTTCATGGTTCAACTGCTCCTAGATTTACTGAATGGTGGTATTTTGATGCTATGTTTGATAATGGATATAGCATTCAATTGAATGTTAGATTTTTAAGTATTATAAAAAATAGATTTGCTTTAATCTATAAAAGAACAGACATATATAAAGAAGGCCAGTTAATAAAACATTACAGAAAGAGATACAGTTTAAAAGACTATGATGCATCTAAGGAAATTCCTTCTGTTAAATTAGGTGGAAAGGAGGTTATTAAAGGATTTGTTGATAAAAAAACTGGTAATTTGATATATGATCTATCTTTTGAAATTGAAAACACTTCAGCAAATTTACGGTTCAAATCATGTACAAAAGGATGGAAAGGAACCAATCCCGGGGGAGACGGATGGGCAGTGACCATTCCTCGTGCAGAAGTTAATGGTAAAATAAAAGTAAACGATGAAGAGATTGATGTTAAAGGAATTGGATATCATGATCATAATTGGGATGTAAGGTATTCAGCTACACAAAATAACCATGGATGGTTTTGGGGAAAAATTTATTCCAATAATTTTACAATAACTTGGGCGACGATATATAAAAACAAGGAAATAGGACAGCCGCTTCTGGTTTTAAACGAAAATAATAAAGGATATATTAATTTTAAACCTGAGGAAATAAAATTTATTGGAGATAAATTAAGTTTAAAAAATAAAAAAATGATACCCCTTCACTTTATCCTTGAGGCAAATAATGGAAACGAAAAACTAAAATTTTCAATGGATGCTAAAGATCTTCACCATGATACGGTAATGATAAAAAATCATTACTGGCGTTATCATATGATATGTACTGGAACAATTACTGTTGATGATAAAACAGAAACTGTTAAAGATGTCCAGATCGCTGAATTTTTACGATTTAAAAATAAATAAACACTTATATCATATAACTTAATTGAGAAATTATTAGGGAAAAAAAATTTACAATTAATTTTAAATTGCAGCGCGCATAGGATCCCCACTAATAAGCTTATTTACAATAATGAACCATATTAGTGGAAAGAAAATATAAATTAATGTCATTACTCCACCGATAAGAGGTGAAAGTAATACTGGTGCAAAAAAATATGTAGCAATTTCTCTTACAGCCATTACTTTCATAAGTTTATTTCTTACAAATATTTTAAACCACATAGTCTTTATCATTGATACCAATATTATGATTGAAAGTACAATCAGACTAAAAGATAATAAAAATAAATTTACACTTCCATCGTAGAACTTGTTATAAAATATTATTGGCAAGAAAGCAACAATCAGATTTATTATCTGTATAAATATGACAAAAGTTCTAAAACCCATTGGAATAATAAGTTTTGGTGTTTTTCCTTCTCCTTCAACTTTTACTCTAAAGATCATAGGAAATGTTTTTACACCATATTCCGAATCATTTTTTATATCCTTTAAATGTCCTAGAATTGCTGTATTTATCCATAATTGGAAAAACCCAAGTATACTAAGTACATAAACTAAAGGAGGAATAGATAAAATATTATCATATGGCTTTGCATATGCTGCTCCAAAGAGTATTATAAAATAAACATATGATGCTATTAATACTGCAGAGTGAAGCCATTTTTTTGAGATTAATTGATATATTATACCAGTTGTAGCACCAATAATAAACAAAAGAATACTTAGGTTGCTAAAATGTGAAAAAATAAATACTATTATCAGAAAAATAAGACATAGAACCAACCCTATTAGAGCTCCCTTTTTAGATACATCACCACTAACTAATGGTTTTTCGGATAGTTCGATATTTGCTTTGTCAATATCATAATCCATATAATCATTTAATATCTCACCAAAAATATGTATAATAATTCCTACTAAAAATAAAGGTATAAAAATTTGGATAATATCATCTGGAATTAGTTTATCTTTTAAAACAGAATATGTCGCAAAGGCACCAAGGCTTGGTGTCAATGCTGTTGCTATTATTGTATGAATTCTTATTAAACGAAGATATGCTTTGATTTTATTTTTCAAACTTGTCATATTTATCATATCAATAGTTAGATTTTAAGATTGACTCTTAATAAACAATATTCAGAATAAAAAATTTCTCATTATTTTCATTATTTTAAATATTAGAGGAATTCTTGATGCAGGAATCTTATTAGAAAACGATGGTTTTTTATGTTCTTTTTTGCTACTGAAGTTCCTGTATGTCAGTTAGAGAATATCTAAAACTATCTAGGTCATTTAATGCGGTGTTAACAGGTGTTTCTCCTGTTATGGGTGCTATTGCGATGGAGCAATACAATATACTTACTCTTTTTTTGCTGTTTTTAATAAGTTTTTTTGGTCATACATATGGATTTGTACTAAATGATATCATTGATTATAATATAGATAAAACATCAAAAGAAATTAGTGATCGGCCTTTAGTTAGTGGGACAATTTCAATAAAAAAAGCATGGATTTACGCGATATTTTCAATGATGATCTCTTTTATAATTGCTTTTTATTTAGCATTAACAACAAGCATATATTACCCAATTATTGTACTTGCATTATCCGCAGTTTTTGTTACAATTTATGATTTAATAAGTAAGAAAATCCCAGGCATGGATATAATTTTAACAATAAGTATATTCTTCTTAATACTATATGGTGCTTCAACTGTTGTAAAAGATATATTTAATGTTACAAAATTAGCATTGATTGTTTGTATTCTTGGATCTATTCAGGTCCTATTTATGAATGCTATCGCTGCAGGTATGAAAGACATTGAAAACGACTATAGACGAGGAGCAAGAACTCTTGCAATTAAAATGGGAGTAAGAATAATTGACGGGGAGTTAAAAGTTCCAATTACATTTAAATCTTTAGCATATGGAATCCAATTAGTAGATATCCTGCTAGTGCTTCTACCTTTTTTCATAGTATGGGATGTTACTAAACTATCAATTTTACAATATTTACAATGGGGGATAATTATTATTATTGGAATTATTTTGTTTATATTATCAAGTAAGTTATTAAATATGAAATATTTTGATAGAAAAAAAGCAAGGGGATATATAGGCAGCCATTATATGATTAATTTTACAATTGTTCCAATAATGCTTATGACACTTAACCCTTGGGCAGGGTTAATTATGTTTTTACCGGGTCTTGGATTTATCTTATCAAATATCATTTTACATGGAACGATTACACAGCCAAAAACAATGTAAAAATAAAACTTATTCTTTATATATAGTTAAAATTGTTTAACTTTTAAGTTGCAATTATTTATATAACATAAAACTTTACTTATTTTGTGTATGACGTTATTATAATCGGCGGTAATCTTTCAGGAGCTACTGCTGCAATTAATGCAGCTGAGTTTGGAGCTAATGTTGTATTAATAGAAAAAAACGAAAAACCTTTTTTTCCACCTCGTTGTGGAGAAGCAACAGAGGAAGTAACAGCTGAAATATTAAATCTTGATAAAATTGGATGCCCTAAAAATCAAATAAAACAAATTACAATAAATGTATCTAGTAAGAAAGAATATAATTTCAAAGTAAAAAAACATGGGATTTATATCATTGACAGGAATTTTGTTGAAAAATATTTACTGAAACATGCAGAACAAAAAGGTGTAGAAGTAATTATAGGAAGTAGGATGACAAATTTTAATCCTCCAAATGAAATTGTATTAGACAATAAAAAAATTTTGAGGGGAAAAATTATAATTGATGCAACAGGCATAAGTTGTCAAATTGGTAAAAGAATTAGAAATGATACAGAACTTAAACCAAGTGATATCGGTGTTTGTATTCAAAGTAGAGTTGAAGGAAATTTTAATCCAAATATTATGAAAATGTGGTATGATAAACCTTATGCACCTTTTGGATATGCTTGGTTATTTCCAAAAAACGAAAAATTAGCTAATATTGGACTTGGAATACCTGGCGGACAAAAATTAGATTTATCATATTTACTTGATAGATATATCGAAAATGAAGTTAAAGAAAAATTTAAAGTTCTTCATACTTTTCATTCCTGTGTTCCAGCATCAAAACCTTTAGAACCCCTAACAAAAGATAATATAATTTTTGTAGGGGATGCTGCTAGATTTGCAAATCCAATTTTTGAAAATGGAATTAATAATGCAGTATTTTCTGGAAGTGTAGCTGGTGTAATTGCTGCAAAATTTATTAAAGGAGATATTTCAAAGCTTACAATATACGAAGAGCTTATGAAAAATAAAGTTAAAATATTAAAAAAAGCATATTATAAAAAAAATAGATTAACAACCGAAGAAGAATATATTAAATCATATAGAAGGACTTATTCTTTACTTTCTTTACTAAACAAATTTTTCCCAAATATATTACAAAATCAATTTATAAAAATTGTAAAAAAAGATAAAAAGATTCTAGAGTCTATAAGAAAAAATTGAAACCAGTGGTTCAAAATGATGAAAAAAAAAGTGGGCATAATAGGCGCAGGAATTGGTGGACTTACTGCAGGAGCTTTACTTACAAAAAAAGGATATAATGTTACAATTTATGAAAAAGAATCTAGAATAGGTGGAAGAGCTATTTCTCTTAAAGGATCCTCTATCACACTTGAAGAATATAATAATTTACTTTCTCGTTTTAATATGAATATTGCATTTTCTGAACCTGATATTAAAAAAATTTTTGATAATAAAATGTTATATGGCTATACATTAGATTTTGGTTATCATATAATTGGTGGTGGAATTGTTTCGAATTTCAATAATATTTTAAATGAGTTAGATGACCATCTGGATTTTGTTGAATCATATGTAGGTTTTATTAAAGAAAATGGATATGACTTTCCCTTTTTATCAAAATTAGATAAACTTAAAATTGCACCAAATATACTCAACCTTCTTTTTGCTAGTGAAAAAACACTTACTGATCTAGATACTGTTTCAATTACCGATACAATAAATAAGTACGGGAAAGGAAAAATGAAATTAATTTTAGAAGTTTTTTCTAGATCTATTTCTACATTGAATAATCTTGATAAAATTTCAACTGGTGAGATGTTTCGTGCACAAAGAAATTTATACAGGAGTTCAAAGCCTTTAGCTTATCCAAAAAATGGTCTTTCAAGCATGTATTATAAACTTCAAGATTATATTATTAAAAATGGTGGCAAAATTGAATTAAATACCTTTGTAAATGAAATAGTAATTAAAAATGGTAAAGTGATAGGAGTAAAAATTGGTGAAAAAGAATTCTCTTTTGATATTATTATTTCAAATATTCTAGTACAGGACCTCTTTAAAATCGCTGATGAAAAACATTTTTCTAAAGAATATGTAAAATATATGATATCTTTAAAAGGAACTGGTAGTCTTTGTGCGTATTATTCTCTCAAAAGAATCCCAGATTATTTCATTGGAAAAGTTTTTCATTTTCTTGAAAGAAATATTGGGGTTGATGGAAATGATATTGTTGGAATGATCGATTTCATGGCTGCATCTCCTGATGCTGGATTATCAAACAAAGGGGAATTTCTTGTTCAATCATACATTATTTGTACACCAGATGAAGCAAGAAATCCTTTAATCTTAAAGAAACTTAAAGAAATATTAGATAAAAATCTTGAAATTTTAATTTCTGAATATAAAAAACAACTTAATTGGGCTATCTACCCAGTTATATGGCATCTTGATGGTGTTGCAAAAACAATTGATAATAAAAAACCAGATATAATAACACCGATAAAAAATCTGTATCTAGTAGGTGATTGTGTAAAAGCACCTGGAATTGGAATAAATTGTGCTATAAATTCTGCCAAAATTGTTACAGATATGATATAAAAAATATAAATTTTTATTATACAATAGAATTTTTTTAAAAAGATTTTAATAGATAGGTATGATATTATTATACAATGGAGAAACCCATAAAAGAGACAAAGGTTAAAGTTCCTGGTAAATGGACAATGAAGGAACCTTATACAAGAACAAGGTTTCTTTCAAAACAAGCCCGTGGTGCTATTGATCTTTTCAGACCTTTTACTCTTGCTGCACCATTTATTGTTTCTATGTCTATTATGGTTGCAAGCCTAATTTATAACTATAATACTGGAAATCTAGATCCAACAAAAATTTCTGAATATTGGTGGATTACAATAGGACAAGCTGCGTTTACACTTGTATTAGTTAATGCTGCTTCAAACTCGCTTAATCAGGCAACAGATGCAGAAGCAGATAAAATATCAAAACCATATAGACCTATACCACGTGGAATTATAAAACCAGAGAGCGCTCAAAGCCTTGCGTATATACTTTATCTTTTTGCTCTACTTCGTGCAATAACTATCAATTTCTGGTTTGGCGTTTTTATATTTTTAATTATCATTTTCACTGTGACTTATTCTCTTCCACCAAGAATGAAAAAATATTTGTTTATAAATCAGGTTTGGATTGCTATACCACGAGGACTATTTGGAACTCTTGCAGCTTGGAGTGTTTTTGGCTCTGAAAATCTTTTTAATGACGCTACACCATGGGTAATTGGAGGAATTGCTATGACCTATCTAATAGGAGGTATGGCAACAAAAGACATAACTGATGCTGAAGCAGACCGAGCAACAGGTACACGTACACTTATAAATACAATTGGTTTAAAGAAAACTGCTTTGGTTTGCTTACCATTTATGCTATTCCCTTTTCTTTTTGTTTTTATTTTTATACATGCTAATTTAATTGATGCGTATCTTTGGCCTTTAAGTCTTTTTATGTTTTTTAGCCTATTCATATTTTATCTTATGTTTAAAGGTTTGGAGAGTAAAACTCTTGAAAACGTTCACGCCTGGTCAATTATGTATGTTGAGTACATTTTTTTTGCACTTAGTTTTGCTATTCTTACAATGTTTAGTGATAAGATAACTATCCTCAACTTTGCCTAGTTTTAGTAGATAAGATTAATAAACCTATTTTTTTATTATTAATCATGGAAAAGAAAACAGTGTTTTTAGAATTACCATGTGAGTTATTAGAAAAAATAGATAATTTAAACACCATAGGTGATCGATCTCTTTTTGTTTCTGAATTAATTAAAAAACAATTAGATACAGAAAATGGAACTGATTCATCAACTAAGTTTACAACAAAGATGAGTAAAAAAATAGATACATCTATGTTTTTAACTGGTGAAATAAGTCTCGTTACAAAGGATGGGACAACCTTAGATAAGTTTAATATTAATACCGTTGAAGGTTTTGAAAATCTTGCCCGAAAAATTGAGCAGATATCAGAAGATCCACTTGTGCAAATTAGAGCACATAAATGGCTTTAAAATAGATAATTTTATCAATATAATTCATAGGAATTTAAATATCCTTAGTTCTATTCTTATAATGGTAGAGAGTAACTATGGAGAGTTTTTAATGAGAGAGAAACTTGTTATAGATGAAGATCTTGAAGAGATTTTTTTACATATCCAAAATCTTAGAAGAGAACAAAATTCTTTAGGTGATTTAAAACAAGATGAACTGGAGCCTTTAAAAATTGATAAGGTGAGTAAAGATCATATAGCTGAGGATTTAAACATTGATGATATTGCATCAGGAGATATATTTGAAATAATAGGGGAAGTTGAAGAAACACCAACTGGAAATTTAATTGTTATAGGAAATCTGTCCACAACTATCAATGAAGAACCTGGTTCAATTGGTGTATGTGATATATGTCATAAGGTTATGCTTTTTGAAAGAAATCTAGCAGGTCTTGTAATTCATAGCAAGTTTTTTGCCTGTGAAAAATGCTGCATGGATGCAACTAAAGAAAATCTTGATATTTGGGCTCATTCAAAGAATGCAAAACCAGAAGAGGTACGACCTATTGCTTTTTGGCTCAGGGAAAAAGAAAATAGAACAAGATTAATAGAATAAAAGTAAAGTCGATGATGGCCTTATTCTTAAGATTTATATAAAATAATATTTTAGATTAATTTTACTGGTAAAATATCTGATTTTTTACCTGTTGAGTAGTTTTTTCTTATTTGATTTTAGTTGCTTTGATTATAGTTATAGGTTGATTTAATAATAACTAAAAATATTTAAAAAATTCAATTAGTTCTTTTTTTAAGGCTCAAGATACATTTTTTATTGGTGTTATTCCGTACTAAGATATAGCAAAATACCTAACCCAATTATTTCAAATATTGATACCATCACTATAATCCCTCCGAGTCCTCCAAATCCAAATCCGATACTTTCGCGGATATGAATATATGGGATTGCCGAAGAGATGAATAAAGATCGTAGGGTATTGACAGATATTATCGATTGAATGAATAAAGGAGTTAAAAAGAACAATAATCCAATAATATATTTTGAATTTGTTTTTAAAAAGATTTTGATGTAAATTATAATAAGACCGAGTAGAAGATATATACTGACACAAACAATTATAATCCCTAAAGATGGTAAGATGATATCTGAAGTTTCTAATGGCAGGGGATTGAAAGTTGAATAGGGATTTAAAGGTATATATGTTTCTTCCATATCCTCAATTATTTGATTTGCTTCATTAACAAAGACGCCCGATAATACCAATCCAGTTATAACACCAAATACAGCTAGTAACAATATTATTTTTATTGCTTTTTTATTGTATATAATATTTTTTTCTTCCTTTATTGGAATTTGATTCATTCTATCACCAATTTATATTTCTTCTAATTAATTTGTTTTTTTCCCAATTTCATGCCAAATCTCATTAAATACGCTCTTATTTTGCTCAAGTTCATCAGATGAAAAATATGTTTTTCCATATCCTCCACCTACAGATATAATAAGTTTATTATCCTCAAAGACTTTTAAATGATAACGAACTGTTTTATACTCTAATTTAAGGTTATTAGAAAGTTCATTTGCGTTTTGAGGTTTTTTAAAAAGTTCTTCTAAAATTTTACCGCGGTTAAAACCACCAAGGGAGTTGGCGATTAGCCAATAAAGAACGTTTTTAATAGAGCTCATTAAATAAACCTTTGATGGGAATTGTGAAACCCATTTAATACATTTTTTCAAAATTCGGGATTAATTTAGGAGTAAATAGGGAATAAAAGCTAAAAATATAAATATATGCTTTTATACTATAATATTATCTATAAGGGGGTTAAAAAATATATATAAAATATCTAAAAAATATATTTTTGACAACAATAACAACGAAATTAAAAACCTTTCACAAAATCTTACTATTACAACAGTTAATAATATTATCGATTTTAAAAAATTTTATAATTTTTCTTTTAAAATATATAAGAATGACCCAAATTGGGTTGCACCTTTTTGGATTGAATATAAAGAATTTTTTAAGAAAAAAAAACCCTTTTGGAAACACGCAGAGGTAAAATTATTCATTGAATATAAAAAAGATGAAATTGTTGGCCGTATAGCAGCAATTATTGACCATTTTTACTGCAATATATCAAAAGAAAAAATTGGATTCTTTGGATTTTTTGAATGTATTAATGATTACAAATGTGCTGAAGCTTTATTCAAATCTGCACAAAAATGGTTCATTTCAAAAGGAATAACAAAAATGCAGGGCTCAATAAATGGTCGAGTTGATATTGGTTGCGGTTTTTTATATGAAGGATTTAACTTACCCCAAAGTTTGCTTTCTTCATACTCACCAGAATATTATATATCATTTGCTGAAAAATTTGATATGAAAAAGGCTCGAGATTTCTTGACTTATTATATTGATTTAAAAAAGCCAATCCCCAAAAAACTTCATGAAAAAGCACAAATGTGTTCCGCATCAAATGTAAAGATTCGCCCATTTAATCGATTACACACACAGAATGAATTGAAATGGTGGATTAAATTTTTCCTAGAATGCTTTGCAAATCATTGGGGATACGTTCCTGTTTCTGTAGATGAGGTTAGATTACGTTTTGGTGTAAAACAATTACGATGGTTTGTTGATTCACGATTATTCCTTATAGCTGAATACAATAGTTCACCAGTTGCATTTATATGGTCCACACCAGATTATAACCAAATATTTCAAAAAATGAATGGGAGACTTGGACTCTTTAATATATTTCAATTCTTATTCAAAAAGCAGAGAATAAACAAAGGAATATTGCATTTTATTGGTATTAAAAAAGAGTTTCGTAATCAAAATATAGGATCATATCTTAATTATGAAATATTAATTGAAATGAAAAATCGTGGGTACCTAGGTGCAGAGGTTAGTTTGATGGATGAAGAGAATGCTGTAGCTCATACGACAATTTCGATAACAGGGGCTGAACCATATAAAAAATTTCGTGTTTTTGAAAAAGATTTTCATATTATTTAAAAAGGGGTTGTTATATTTTGAGATGTTTGTTTAAACCCAGATATGGTTTACGTTTTATATCTATAATTATTTTATTATTTTTATTTTTTCCAAACCATCTATCATTTGCAGGTAGTTTCGATTTAGGTGAAGATTGGTCTTATTCACAGGAGATTATTATTCCATTTGATACTAGTTTAGAAATTTCTAAATTTCAACCTGTAGACCTAAAAATAGAATTTGAAAATCCTTGTTGGGCTAAAAATGTAGATGAAAATTCAATACGGGTAGTATGTTGGGATGGAAAAAATTTGGAGGAGCTTGAATCTCAAATATATTCATTAAAAAATAGTAAAGATAATTTTATAACTGGTTGTAACTTGGTTTTTTTAATTCCTGATTTTGCTAATGGAAAAGAAAAATATTATGTTTATTATGATGAATTAGAAAAAACTGCTCCTAAATATCCTGATCATGTGAAAATCGAAGAATCATATTTTCGTTTTGAACCAATATCTGGTTATACACTTGAATCAGATTATTACAAAATAATTGATGATAATTATCTTTCATATGGTGTTTCTTATAATGGACAATTCATGGGATACAATACTTGTCAACATATTATGAGGATGAAAAAAGGTATTATAGAGGCTCTTCCTAAAAACATTGAGTTATTTGCATCCTTTGATTTTAAGTATTCATATGATAATAGTCTCTTTGGTTATAGTTCAACTAGTCAGAGTTTAATATCAAAAGAGGTCCTTGTTGATGGAAATTTAATGCTTGAATTTCGAATAGTAAGCTCCTCAAAATTTAATGATTTAAAAACAACTGCAACATACAAATATTATCACTGTCCAAATTCAAATGCTAGAATTCACGCCCATGTTAAACATGAAGCACTAAAAGAAATAAAAGTATGTTCAATTCCCCCAGCAACAAATACAGATGGGATTTATGCATCACTTCAATGTATTGGAGTTAAAAGTAAATCTATCCAGGATTTAAACATAGGTCGATTATTACCTTTTCTACATTTTTATAATGAATTTGGAACAATTTCAGGATATACTGTAGATATAGATCCAGAATATATCCCTGAGGAATCAGATATTAGAATTATAAGTTATAGAGATGATGTTGATCTTGGAAAAAAAGCTTGGATTTCATTTGATGATGGGGAGACAGGTTTTGCTCATTCTGTTATTTTTAGTTCAAATGATGTTTTAGTTAGTGGAACTAATAAAAAAGAAGGACTTCAGATTAATGCATTTGAATTTGATTATCCACATTTACCTGGACTTGAAAACAATGTAGCAGCAATAGAGATTGGTAGAAATTCTTTTGAATCTGGTGGAGATCATGATTTTATAATACCTAGTGATTTTGTTGCTGAGTTTGATGCAGAGTTTTTTTCTTTAGAAAAAAATGGTTATTTAGTTATTGAAAAAGAAGCAGAAATTTTTCAAGAACTTGTAAAATTAAAACCACTATATGACAAAGAAATAAATGAGAATTCTGAAGAACTCATTAAATATGATTTATCTGTAATTGTGCATAATACACTATCAATTCCTTGTGGTTCATCTCTATCAGTACTTCTTGGGTTAAATCTGTCATACATTAATGTTGAGCTATACCAAGATGATGAGTTTATTTATTCAGAAAACGCAGTAAGACTTCCAATGAATCCAATAAATGAATTAGAGAACCCAAGTGTTATCGAACAGATCATATCTGCACTAAACATATTTGACTTTAGAAATTTTTCAATAATTAAAAAAGCGGTTTTTTCAAATATAAACCCAGGTAAATATGTAATTAAAATATTTAAAGAAAATCAGCTTTTATCTGAAGAAAAACAATTTATTGGTTATGCCTTAATTGATTTACAAAAGGATGAAAAAGTACATGTTTATTGTAGATCAGAAGCAAGTATAGATGTAACAGTTTTAGATCAAAATAATGAAAAAGTAAAAAACGCAGTGGTAACTCTTGAAAAAGATAATTTAATTATTGCAAAAGGTTTTACAGATGGAAATGGGCAAACAACATTCAAAGCTTCAACAAATACAGAGTTATATCTTTTAAAAATTTTTTATAATGGATTAAATGTTTATGAAGAATCAGTTAAATTAGGTGTTTCTCAGAAGATTTTTCGACTAGAAAAAATAGTTGATATTCAACGATATACTTTAAATTTAAAGATTATAGATACCTGGGGGCAAGCACCAAGTATAGAGCTAAACCCAACAATTACAAGTACTAGTGTAACTGAGTCTAATAAAATATCTGCTAGAAAAATTGAATATGGGAAATATGTTTTCACAAATCTAACGCCGAGTACATATCTAATAAGTCTTAATTTTAAATCATTTACTCTTAATAAAAATGTAGATATTTTTGATAATAAAAATCTAGAGTTAGAATTTCCAGCTGAATACGATGTTAATCTAAAAATTTTTAATTCTAGAGGGATACCTTATGAAAATTCTAAAATTATTGTTTCTAGAAATAGTGATAAACTTGAAATTCAAGCTAAAGAGTCTCATACTATTATAACAGTTCCTCCAGGTGAATACCAAGTTGAAGTATTTAATGAAAATAAATTAATAAGTGCAAGAACCATGAGCATCTATGGTACACAAAATTATGATTTAATAACAACTGATCAACCAGTTTATCTAGCAATTATTATGATACTTTGTGCTATTATAATAACTATATCCTCAATATTTTTTGGTTATAAAAAGCACTATAAATATTTTTTTATAACTATAGGAATTATACTTATAATCTTATCTTTGTTTTTACCATGGTGGGAAATAAATGGATCTACAAATACACTTGAAACATCAACAGATCTATATCTATTTCCAAATAAAATGATTACAATAACTACACTAGAGAATACAATTGCTGGAGAACCATCATATTTACCATCTGAGTTTCTTATTGTAATAACGGTTTTAATTAGCTTAGCTATAATTGGTTGTATTCTAATACTTTTAAATATTTATTTTAGAAAAAAGGGTAAAAAAAGATTAGAAAAAATTTCAAAAATCATTGCTGCATTATCAGTCATTGGGCCTGTTTTAATATTTATTATAGCAATGAATGAACTATCTAAAGCAACCATAGGACGCATCATTGGAAAAGGATATTTGGATGTTGGCGTACCTGGAGAAAGTCAATTTTACGCTGTAATGTGTAACTGGGGTTTTAGTACTGGTTTCTATTTATATGTTATAGCAGTTCTTATCATTATAATTATATCTTTTAATTCTTATTTCAAAAATAGATGAGAAAAAATGGGAAATCAAAATAATGAAAATAAAGATAAACAAAACATTGATGAAGTCAAAAAACATTAGAATTTTACTATTGAAAGATGGGGATACAAACCACCTAAATAATCAAAAGGATTTTTATAGAATATATGACTGGAAAAATAGGAAAGATATTGTTTAATTTGTTTTAATCATATCCTTGATTTGTATCTCAGTCTGTTTTTATTTTGTAAGATTGAGATAATTCGGGAATAATTTGGTAGAAAATTGGAATTAAATTGTAAAAAATCAATATAAAATAACTTTGATATAGAGGGTTGTTGAAACATAATGGAGGATAAAAAAAATGAGAAACACAAACAAAAAATTGGTCGGTGGACTACTCATCGGTCTAATCATCACAGCCATTGGAGCAGTTCTTGCGACCGCACAAACAGATGATATAACAGACGAAACAACCATACCTATCCCCCCTAAGGGACAACACGAACGTGGACCATTCGCCTATAATCTCACGGAAGAACAACAAACTGAACTAGAAAATCTCATGACCACCCTTAGAGAGCAGAATGCAACAAGAAACGAAACCCAAGCAGCAATACAAGAGAAACTCGACGAATACTGAGTACTGGACACCCAATTAAACAATGAAATCACACAAACCGAACAACGACTAGAAATCCTCAACAGGCAGAAAGAACTAAGAGACCAAGGATACAGCTGGAATGAAATCAACACAATCATACAAGAAGAATTTGATCTCAAAAACATGACCAACTTGAGTTACGGAATGATGCAAAGCCAGGGATTTGGACAAGGACCATGCGGCGGACTACGAATTTATACCAAGTGAGGAGTTAGATCAATAAAAAAAACTACATCCCATCCTAAACGAGAAGAGAAAAAAAGATTTTTCTCTTCTTTCTCCTCAGATTAACGTTGTGCCAACTTATACACTTTTTCACTTCCCCCTAACATAAATTGGCACAACTCAAATTTTTTAAAATTATGAAGGATCAATTTTTTAAAATTTGGGAATGATTTGGGAATAAATTGGAAGTAATTCTGGAAAAATAGATATAAATAAACTTCAACATAAAAAACACTTGAAAAACAAAACAAAGTAGTTACCTATAAATAAAAAAATAAGAGGGATAATATATGGAATATATGGATGAAAATAAAACGAATAAAGGAAATAATTTAGCTAAATTAATGTTGATTTCAGTTTTTGTTGTTGTAATGTTTATTGCAGGATTTGTATTTGGAGGCTCACTGATCTATGGATTAGACTCTTCAGAACTTGATAATTTACAAAATCAGATAGATTCATTACAAAATGGAAATAATAACATAGACTATCAAAATATTACATATATTTATAATGAAACAGTTCTATCAAATCTATACGATGAAGTTAAAGATTCTATTGTTGTAATTTCCGGCAAGGTTGCCTATCAGTCTTTTTTTGGGACACAGTATTCTGCGGTACAGGGTTCAGGTTTTGTCTACGAGTTTGATAGTGATATGGTAGTTATTACCAACTATCATGTTGTTTCCGGTGCATCTGATATTATTGTTACATTTTCAAGTGGTAATAGTTACCCTGGTGTAATGATCGGTTCTGATGCGTATTCTGATTTGGCTGTGTTAATTGTCAATGCAACATCCGAGGAGTTTAATCCTCTTGAAATTGTTAGTTCTTCTAATCTGGAAGTTGGTGATCCTGTAATTGCTATAGGTAGCCCTTTTGGTCTTGGTGGAACAATGACAACCGGGATTATTAGTCAACTAGAAAGAACAATACAAGATTCTGTGGCAGGTAGTTTTCCTATAGCAAACATTATTCAAACAAGTGCTCCGATCAACCCAGGAAATTCAGGAGGACCTTTATTAAACTATCAAGGAAAAGTAATAGGTATAACCACGGCGATTATTTCAAATTCCAATGGACTTGGTTTTGCCATCCCCTCAAATACAATATTAAAAGAAATAGTGCCACTGACCAAAACGGGTTACTATGATCAGCATCCCTGGTTAGGAATATCGGGAGCAGATATGAGTTATTCGATAGCGCAAGCGATGGATGTTAATGCAACCTATGGATGGCTTATAACAAGTGTAACAAGTGGTGGTGCGGCTCAGAAAGCAGGATTAAAAAGTGGAAATGAACAGGTTATAATCGACAATGAACGGGTAAATATTGGTGGTGATATCATTGTGGCAATTGATGGAACACGCATTATAAATGGAGACTCTTTAATGTCATATCTAGAAGAATACACAATTCCTAATCAAATCATTACGGTTACTATTTTAAGAGATAATCAACT
>JALHTX010000369.1 GCA_022866015.1 Thermoplasmatota archaeon | reverse complement strand
GGAATAAAACGTGCAACCGATGTAATGGTTGCAGGTAAAATTGTTGTTGTTTGTGGTTATGGAGATGTTGGCAAAGGTTGTTGTCAGAGTATGCGAGGTTTTGGTGCCCGTGTAATTGTAACAGAGATTGACCCGATTTGTGCACTTCAGGCAGCTATGGAAGGCTATGAGGTTACAACCATAGAAGATGCTCTTTCCAAGGGTGAAATTTATGTTACAGCTACTGGTAATTGTGACATTATTACTGCAGAGCATATGAAGAATATAAAGAATCAAGCTATTGTTTGTAACATTGGTCATTTTGATAATGAGATTCAGGTTGATAAGTTAAATAAAATTCCTGGTATTAAAAAAGTAAATATCAAGCCTCAGGTTGATAAATATGTTTTTGTTGATGGTCATGAAATCTATTTGCTTGCTGAAGGCCGACTTGTTAATCTTGGTTGTGCAACTGGTCATCCAAGTTTTGTTATGAGTAATAGTTTTACTAATCAGTGTCTTGCGCAGATAGAGCTTTGGAATAATAAGTATGATATTGGTGTATATATGCTTCCTAAGATTTTGGATGAAGAAGTAGCTCGTCTGCATCTTAAGAAGCTTGGCGTTAAGCTTTCAAAGCTTTCTAAGAAGCAAGCAGAGTATATTGGTGTCTCAGTTGATGGGCCTTATAAACCAGAGTATTATAGATATTAGTAAAAGGAAGATAAAAGGGTTTTAAATAAGCCCTAATTCTTTTTGTAGTTCTATCCATGCACGAGATAGCTCATTTATTTTATAATCATCTATTACTTTTCCCATAATATATATTTTGTAAAACATTGTATTTAATATTGTCGATTTATTTATCGACTATAGACGTAAAAACATGATTTTAAAAATAAATAGAAAATAAATTAATCAATGAAAATATCAGTCTACCATAAAAAAAGTCAAAAATAGGATGAAGACAAAAAAATGATAACTCTAATTGGAACAGGGCATGTATTTGATTTAAGCAAACAAATAACAGATATATTTGATCAAAAAGGACCAGATATACTATGTATAGAGTTAGATAAACAAAGATATCAGGGCTTAATGCTCAAACAAACAAATCCTGAAAAATATCAAGAAGCAAGTAAAAACCAGCCGATAATATACAAACTACTCGCTCGTTTTCAAGATGGAATGGCCAATGAATACGGCGTAAAAGCAGGGCAAGAGATGATAACCACGATAGAATACGCGCAAAGCCATCAGATACCCCTAGCATTTATAGATATGAATGCACAAAATATGTTTTCAAAAATGCTTAAAAAAATGAGTATTAGTGAAAAAATAAAAATCATGTTTTCAGGAATAGGTGGATTTTTTATAAGTAAAAAAAGAGTGGAAAAAGAACTAAATAATATACAAGATAACTTTGATGATTATCTAAATGAAATAGGTAAAAAGTTTCCAACAATAAAACGTGTTTTAATTGATGAAAGAAATTCGTTCATGGCTCAACAACTTACATCTGCAAGCGAAAAATACGAAAAGATAATCGCAGTAGTTGGAGATGGACACATACCAGGGCTTATAGAATTATTAAAAAATAAAGAAATACCACATGAAACAATAAGATTAAGTGAGATTAAAGATAAAAAAGTTGAAATTAATGATACATCTACTGCTTCTTTTACAATTGAACATAAACAATTTTAAAAAATACTTGCTTATGTATTCTCTTAACTTAATTTAAAATGGACCTGTAGCCT
>JALHTX010000368.1 GCA_022866015.1 Thermoplasmatota archaeon | reverse complement strand
TATAATTTACCTATTCTGTCATACCATTCTTTCCAGTTATTATAAGATCTCTCATAGATTTCTACTAATCCAGTTTTTGGCGTTACAATTTTTTGTAACTTAACCATTTCTTTTAATGCATCTTTAAAATCATCATAGATACCAGAGCCTACTGCTGCACACATTGCACAGCCTATCGCTGTTCCATCACTATCTTTTGTTGCTAACACTTTTTTCCCAGTTACCCCAGATAATATCTCTAACCATAATTTGCTTCTGCTCATTCCACCTGTAACCTTTAACTCGCCATTCTTTTTATTGGCAATTGATTCTATCTGCTCAATGTTACCCTTGATAGCATAAGATACATTCTCAAGTGTTGACCGTATGAAATGACCAAATGCCGCAGGATTAGTATTCATTGGATGACCAGGTTGCGGGAATGTAAATATACCTGGTCTTACAACTGAGAGTTTATTTATGTCAAAAATCTCTGCGCCAAGAGATGCAATCATATCATCAGAACCAGGAGAGACATTTAATGCGAGTTTCTCCATGTATGCATAAGTTTCTTGTTCCTTTTTTCCTAATAAATCCTTAAAGTTATCATTCAACCAGCTATAAGAAAGACCACCCATCTGACCGTTACCTTCTAATATCCATTTACCTGGGAGGACATGGCAACCTGTCCAAATCCTCCGCTTTTCATCAACAACTAGTTTTGGTAAAACCATCATAATTGGAGTTGAAGTACCAGCTACCACACAAATATCGTTATCATTAACGCCTGAACAAGCAAGTAAACCAAGCTGGGTATCACCACCGCCAAGAGAAACGGGTATCCCTTGCTTAAGATTCATTTTTTTTGCAACATCATTTTTAAGTTCACCAAATTGTTCCCCAGCATTATGAACTTCAGGTAAATCTACGCCATCTAAACCCAATGCATCAACTACACTAGATAACCATCTTTTTTTCTCTAAATCAAATAACATTGTAGCAGATGCAAGAGATGGTTCAGTTGCGATAACACCGGTAAGTCTATAGTTCAACCAATCACCGGTACACATCGCATGTTTTATAGTTTTGAAAACCTCTGGTCGCTCTTCCTTAAACCATAGCAATCTAGAGGGCATGAACATTAGTGGTGGCCACTGACCAGTAAGTTTATAGAGATCAACCCCAGCTTTTTCTTCGACTACATCTTGATAAAATAAACCCCTGATATCAGTATTTGAACCAGCATAAACTTCTTTCCCCTTTTTATCTAAAAAAATATTGGAATGTCTCATGCTAGCTGTACTAATTCCCACGACATCCTCTGGTTTTATTTTATGTTTTTTTACTAAATCACTTACAAGATGACAAAACGTGTTAAAAAAATCATCAGGCAAAAATTCTTTCCTATAAGTATCATCTTCTGGTGAGTAATAACTCCATCCTTTGCGAGAAAAAAAACATTTTCCACTATCAAGATCAAGAAAAATAGCTCTCCCACCACCATGACCAAAATCTAATGCTAAAACATATTGGCTCATATTCCTCACTTTTTAATAACCTCAGGATTTTTCAAAAACTTTGGTTTTTTCTTATTCAAATATTTTTCAATATCTTCAGCTATCATCAAAGACTGCTTAATTTCTGAGTCAAATGTTGACCCACCAGAATGAGGGGTAACTGTTACATTATCCAGTTCAAGAAAACGGTTATCTGAATCAACTGGTTCACTACCAAAAACATCAAGCCCTGCACCAGCAATGCGTTTCTCTTTTAATGCATTAAATAACGCATCTTAATCTATAAGAGCAGCTCTAGCAGTATTAAAAAAATACGCAGTTGATTTCAGTAATTTAATCTCTTTTTCACCAATCATACTAAGGGTTTCATCGGTAACCTTTGCATGAAGAGACACAAGATCGGATTTTTTAAGGAGTGATTCTAAATCTACTTTTTTACCACCAACTTCTTTTATTTTTTTTTCATCAATATAAGGATCATATACCAAAATATTTGTGCCAAACCCAAATTTCAACCTTTTAGCAACTCTGTAGCCGACACTACCAAGACCTATGATACCAACAGTTTTACCACCAAGCTCCCAACCAAGGAAACGCTGATATATTTCAGCTAATTTTTCACCAGAGTCAACAAAAAAAGTACCAGATTTTAAAATTCTATCAATCTCAGTCATATGACGCAGTTGACAAAGCATCAGGCCAACAGTTAGATCAGCAACAGCATCAGCGTTTCTATCTGGCGTAAAAAAAACAGGGATGCCTTTTTTTGTAGCAATCTCCATATCCACGTTATCTGGGTATCCCCGACAAACACCAATGATCTTTATATCACATGAGGACAATACATCTGCATCGATCATATCCCCTTCGGTTATCAGAACATCAGCTTTTTCTTTCTTGATCTTCTGGATGTACTCAGTTGAATCACGATATAGAATACCAGTTTTACGCCAGTTTTCATATGTTATTGTCATATACTTTTTCAGTATCTGGAAACCTACTTCATTAAATGGAGATGTAACAAACGCTTTCATATTTTACCATCTCAAATACAATAATAGACATCTGAATTGTAATAATACTTTAACAAATTTTTTTATAATAATTTCTGTAACTTCAACAGATCATTAAGGTTACCTTTTGCTTTTAATTTACCTGTTTGATACGCAGTCATAGGATTTGTTTTTTTATTCAAAATATCAATGAAGATATTACTCTCTATTGTTACATGTATATCTGGTGTAGGGATATTTTCTTCTAAAACTGATTGTACTACTCCATTGTTAACTTTCATCAAATAAGTTGTTTTATGATCTGGAAATGTAAACTGCATATTCTTAGAGAAACCAACAAAACGTGGTTTTAATTTAGGATCACCAAATTTTGCTTTAATTATGTTTAAAACATCTTCGATTTCTTTTTTTGTAGTCATAAACTTTTTATCTCCCCAAGCTTTTTTGTGTTATAATCGAAATATTAGTCTTGTTAAAAGATTTTTCTCATTTGTCAAGATATATCATAATTTTAAAAAAATAAAAAATAAAGAGAAAGCAACGCTTTTTCTTCAGTTCTTTTTTTTACCATCAAGGACATTTTATTATGTGTTCTTTTCTAAAAGAAGAGATTTTAGACGAATTCTTGGATTTTTTTAATAATTATAGTTAATGTCCGCATCGCCTCCTTGAAGTAAATCCTTTATGTGATCTTGCTGGAATCACAGCGCAGGTGGCAAGTAGATTAATTCTGGATTTTCTCTCTGCAATACGAGATGCACCTGCCTTACAAAAGAATTAGTATTTTATGCTATCTTATTCTTGAATTGAAATATTAGTTTTTTGTAAAATGAAATTAGATTAAAAACCAGTGATTAACTCTATATCAGTGTTTAAAATATCTTTGACCTGAAAAAACCATAGAAATTTTATGCTCATCTGCTGCTTGAATTACTTCCTTATCATGTATACTTCCACCAGGTTGCACAATTACTGTAACGCCTGCCTCTGCTGCAACATCTACAGCATCTCGGAAAGGAAAAAATGCATCAGATGCCATCGTACTTCCTTTTATGTTTTCTTTTCCCTTGTTTATCGCAATCCAGGCGGCATCAACACGAGCTGTTTGTCCACCACCAATTCCAACGGTATGTGTATCTTTTACAAATACTACACT
>JALHTX010000367.1 GCA_022866015.1 Thermoplasmatota archaeon | reverse complement strand
TAAGTTCTCCAGGTTTAGTTTTAGATGGACCAGAAATTGTTGGAGATGTTGGTGCATTTATGTTTTTTATAAATATTTCTTTTTCATTTATAATTTGATTGCCTGCTTTATCAAGAGCCATGGCATAGAGTATAAAATAATCTTTACGATCATTTATAGTAAATGGACCATTGTATTCAATCCATTCATTGGTATTATATTTATACATAATTTTGTCTAAACCTGAAAAGTCATCATCACCTGTCATTGTTACTGTAACCTTGTTAATATACCAGCCATCTTCTTCATTTCCATCTAATGAAACATCTAAAGAAGGAGATTTTTTATCGATGATAAAAGTATCTTTTACTGGGGTCTCTTGATTTCCATAGAAATCTATTGAATATGCTTCAACAGTATGTTCACCTTCACTAGCTATTGCTATATATTTCTGTTCAGATTCAACATATCTCTGCCAATTTCCATTATCAACTCTATAAAAGGTGTCTCTAACCTTTGTCCAATCAGTAGCTGAAATAGAAATCTTTTGAGTGGAACTATAACAATTTAAACCATTACTTTCATAGCCGTGATGGATTTCTGTTACAGGTGGAATTGTTTGATCCATCGCTACAACACAAGTTGTAGATCCAGATGCTCCTTGATTATTTGTAACAGTAAGTATCACATTATATATTGTATCCGATTCTGGGAATGTATGGTAAAGATAACTGCTTTCTGCAGTTGTACCATCTCCAAAATCCCAATGATAATTAGTAATAAGTCCTCCATCACGATCATATGAATATCGGCCATCAAAATGTATCTCAAGATTATTATCACCAGGTTCTTCAGGATAATTTTCAGGATCACATACTGCTTTTGGAGGCCAAATCTGTTTTACTTCTATATCTTTTATACGAGTGTTAGAAAGCCCCCATTCATTCCAGACTTTGAGGCTGACCTCATATACTCCTTCTTGATTATAGGTCCAATCTGGGTTTTTCTGATTGGAATCTGTTACTCCATCACCATTAAAATCCCATTCCCTTAGAGCTACATCTCCATCTGATATATCAGTAAATTGTATTTCTTCCCCCGGATGAGGATATTTAGATTCATAGGTATAATCAGAAAAAACCGCTATATCATAATTCGTTGGACCTGGGCCTGATTCTTGTTCAGGCCATTCCTCTGCAACTATCCAGTTGCATTCAGAGGCACCTACACTAAGACAACCATATGCGAGATTAACAAATCCGCCATATCCATTTTGGGTTCCATGACTATTTCTAAGTATCCAGTATCCTCCACTCGTAATATCTATGTCATCAACCCATCCAACACATGATATGATATGGTTAGTACTTGATGAATCATCATTTTCATATACATCAGTTGGATTATGATGAGTTTCAAAAAAAGTTTGCATTCCATCAGACCATGCCATGGAGAGAGCTATTGGGCCTTTATCCAATATATAGGTTTTTAATATATCCCAACCAGTTGGGGAATCAGAAATTGAAAATACTCCCCAATCAGCTATCTGCCATAATTTATCATTGGGGTCAACAAGAGGTTCTGTATGTTGATCCCAGTCAGTACATTTGTCGGTACAGGGGACACTGTCATCTGCTTGATAAGGCATACAGGATTCAATTGGTACACCAGGTGGGTCGTTATTAACTATATTTTCTATCATAAGGGATCCCCATCCTCCACCACAACCGTTACATCCATCATTTATACATGAAAGGCCGTACTGTTCAGATAGATCAATATCCGTATCTGGATTTCCAGATGCTATATTAATAGCAGCTTCAAAAGCACCCCATGTGCCAAAAATATAGCAACTACCACAATAAACAGGATAAGCTTGATCTTTGACTGGTGTAGTCCAATCTCCACCATAGTCTGCCCAGTTAAATTGACTTGGAATATCATCAAAACTCCTTGTAGGCTGTGGATCTGTATCTATTAACTTTAAG
>JALHTX010000366.1 GCA_022866015.1 Thermoplasmatota archaeon | reverse complement strand
TAAGTTCTCCAGGTTTAGTTTTAGATGGACCAGAAATTGTTGGAGATGTTGGTGCATTTATGTTTTTTATAAATATTTCTTTTTCATTTATAATTTGATTGCCTGCTTTATCAAGAGCCATGGCATAGAGTATAAAATAATGTTTATTAAATGTTAACAACAATTATTGTTTTAACAATCCTATGGAGTAAAATAGAAAATTAATGGTATTTTAAGTCATTTCAAGAAACTCATATATAAACCTTATGTATATAATCGTGTTAATCGTTGTCATATGATTTTTAACTCGTCTTCGTCATCTGGATCAGGATCCCACGGAAAAGGAATATCTGGTTCTGGTTGATTATTAATCATTTTTTTCCCTCCTTTAAACAACAATTTCAATAAAGCTCAATTACTTTCTTTTCCTGTTCATATTTTAACTTTAGTCCATAATCTGAATATGTTACATCGTCTGGAAACCAATAATCAATCTTCAATTTTGTCAGGTATTTACTTACTTCATTTCTGGACATTTTTTTTGTCTTAAATATTATGTTTTTCTTGGCTTTCATTCTTTCAAATGTTTTTGAATAAAAATTAAGTCCCTGTCTCGCACATATATTTTGTCGTCTAACATTATTTCTAAACTGTTTTACCAAAGCATCTGTCCAATTACCCTGAGTATGTATGTAATAATCTTTTGATGTCTGAGATTCTTTAGGATAATAATTATCAAAGGTTTGATCAAGTGGTCTATATCTGCAATCTGCTATCTGAACTTTCCATTCCCAACATTTAATTCGTTTTTCTTCCATCTCCTCAAATTGGATATTCCAGTTATAAATCATAAAAATAAAGATATCATTATATCTGTAACCCCCTTTAACAAGTATGCCAAGTTGTTTTTTGATATCTCTATAGTTTTCAAATCCCCAGTCCCAAGCTATTCTCGGGTATCTAAAGCCAGCTTTTTTCAATAATTTTGCCAACTTAGGTTTTTTTATTAGGACTCTTCCATCGAATCCGCTTTGAGATTCACACCATGAAATCTTGTTATGTTTTTTTAGCTCAATTAATTCCTTAAGGATATTTTCAATATATGGATTATTCAAGAGATTGTTATCATAAAAAACAACGTTTCTTTTATTTATTTCATCTTTAATACTTTTTTTTGCTTTGAATCTTGGCTCTATTACCCAAGTTCCACAAAAGTTACATTTTCTCGGGCATCCCCTTGAACTATGAATAATTTGGTAATCAAGAGGGTGAGGATTTTGGTTTGTAACTAAATCATACGCTGGGTAACATTTTTCAGCTTCAGTATGAACTCCTCTATAAACTTGATCGCATTTCGTATATTTTTTGCAATGATCTGGCATCAGAGATGCATAGATACCGCCAACAGTTATTTTTGCCCTTGGAAACATTTTACGATAATGAGCGACACTATCTTTCACATGAGGTGCCCAATATGTAAAAAGAGAGGTAATCTCAATCTTATCTGGTTTAAAATCAAAATCTTCTGATTTTAGGTTGCCTCTAACGAGCTTTATTTTGTGGCCTTGGTCTCTATAATAAGACGCTAATTTTAACAAACCTATTGGCAGAAAATTTTTATGATTATTACTTTTTGAAGGTATAGGAAAATTTGGTTCTACAAGTAATATCCTTTCAATATCCTTTTTCACAACATCCTCTCACAAATTTATATTGATACTATATTCGTATTAATTATTATTCAAATTATTATCACATTTTGTAATTTTTTCTATTTTATACACACCGTCCTTTATTTTCTCGTACAAAATTAATTCGTCATAACTCAATTTTTCTGGGTCTATATTACCAGTCATGACGGCTTTGATAATTTTCCTCATATTTCTTCCTACACTCCTATGTATCTGTCTTAGACTGTCTACTTCTCTATCTATCTTTTCATAATCTTCCATTATTTCTTTATCTGCAAGGATCTTTCCAATTGTAAAAAGATCCATTTTATTTTCAGGTCCGATAACACCCCCTTTTGCCCAAAGGAGAACCGTTTGATAATCTCTATTACCACCTGCATCTTTATACAGACGATGAAATTGAGAGTAAGATAAATTATTATTTTCAATAAATTCAGCCAACCTTGCCTTCCAAGATTCAATCCAATATTTTTCTATACTTTCCTCTAAATCAGAGGTTTCAAATATCAATTCTAATATCGTCTTTCTTTCATCATTATCTAGGATAATAACAAAATATTCTTCCTTCAGGTTTCTTGGAGTTCCTTCGCTGAGAATGCCATCGAGTTTATCTAAAAAGAAATAGGTCTTATTTATAGGTAATTTTAATGTTTTTACAAAAGATACATTATTTACCTTACTTAAAACAACAGTATAATAAGCGGTAAGTGGAGCCATATCTTCTTCAGTTCGTTCTTCTTCTATTTTAGCCAATGAATTTTCTATTGATATTAATTCATCCTCTCGCTGTTTATAGGTATCATATAAAATATTTGTAGAAAGTGTATCTTTAATTTCTTTAAAGATATCATTGATATCTTGTTTCTTCACTTCCTCAAGAGTTGGAGGTTGAGTTTCATCTGTTTTTTGTGCTTTTAATTTAATTCGTGTTATACGTTCATAATAGTCTTTGAATAAACCATCTTTTTTTAATCCCAAAAAGTCATATGCTTCTCCTATACAAATCATCGAATTTTGTTCTTGTTCAAAAGAATATGAGGATAACCGATCAATTTGATCTTTTGTCGCTAGATAGTTTTCTCCATCATAGGCTACAAAAACTATTTTCATATAAGGTCGAAGCAGCTCAGATCTAAATTTCATTCTTAGCGGCCCTGGTAAAAATAATGTAGTATTGGATTTGTTAAAAAGTGATTGATTTATTTGTTTAATTGTTTTAACTTCACAATTTTCTATAATGGCATCATTCAGAATCTGCCCTTCTAAAATATTACGTTCCATTGGAGAAAAAGTAGCAACAATAATTTTACTGTCATAATGTGAATTAGCCGCTGATTCTATTTTAATTTCTTCTAATATTTTATAGTCTTTTGCAATCCGAGTATAACTACCTTCTTCTTCAAATCGTTTACATTCTTTTAATTCAGAATACATACAAAATATTTCAGATATTAGGTCAATTAAAATTGATCTGTTTTGTTCACTTTCTTCTGCAACATAATCTCTAAATACACTCAGAAGTTGAGGTATAGTATACTGTCTAAATGCCACATTTTTATCACCGAAACACTCTTTATATTTTGATGGATTAATTGATAAATTTGGTAATTTATAAGCTAACATTAAAATTTTATAATATAATCCTTTATTTTTTAAAATAGATTCATCTACCTTAGATCTAAGCGATTTCACAGCTCTATAATAATAATCAATATTCCCCGATTCCAAAGGAGGTTCGAGTATTTTAATATCTGTTATTTGTTCATAAAACTCATAGGGATCAACTAGATAATTATTTAAAAAAGGCATAGCAAGGTCATTTCTGCTGTTAAAATAATTTATTGACTCTTTTTTAAACTCTTCATTGCTTCGTAATATACTATGACCAAAAGGAATCGCAAGAGAATTTGTTGCGTCCTTAAGCCTCTGAACATATGGGGATGTTGGATTTGAAAAATGGAATAAAATATTTTTTTTACTTTCCAATAATGGAGAGATCCAAGCCAAAAAAAGCTGGAAATAATAGTCAGAATATGCAAATCTGTCAACATTTTCAAATATGATTAATCCTGGATCAATTTCAATATTCAAATGATCTAGTGTCTCATCATCGGTCAAAGTAATTTTTTTAATCGTATCTACTAGTCTACTATTGTAAATATCAGAATATAATATTATTTTAGCTCCTTCACTATTTAAAAAATTCCTTTTTTGTGATTCGTATAATCTCTGTTTAAAAACCCTTTTCGCCCTTGGTATATATGGTCTTGCATCTATTCCTTCATCAGACATGATTCCCATTGGAACTCTATTAAAAATATAGTTACCTTGTTCGTTCATCAGATGATAATTCATATTATGAAAATCAATTGGACTTGTCCAACCAGTTGAACCCCCTCTTTGCGTGAAGACAACAACGCTTTTATTCTCAATTGTCGCATACAAATAAGCAAGTATTGGTATGGGTCTCAACACATTACTTGGAATTCCAATAATGAAATTTTTTTCTCCTATCGAATTAACAAAAATATTTAGAAAAAAATTAGTTAAGGGACTTAAATTACCAGATAATCTAACAGATGCGGGTATCTCATTAGATCTTGGATTGTAGGTATTAAGTGGTGCTTTTAGAACACTATACCACGTTTTCATTTTGCACTCCATTATTCAAATTTAACTTCCCTAGAAACAGAAAACAATTTCTCAAAAATTATTCCAATTTGATCTGCTATTTCCCCTTCGACTACGAGACCCATTTCTAAATTTTTCTCAAACGATGGTCCTCTAAACTCTCCACTACCAATATATGCATATTTATGATCGCATACAATCAGTTTGGCATGAGTGCTACTTTCCAATCCAGTTTTTTGGTAATGATAATTTCTAATTTCCACATTTGCGTTTTTCTCTCTAAACCTTTGGTAAATTTCCTTAATATCTCTGTATCTATTTTCATGATCATTTTTATCAATTTGTCTAGCAACAATCTTTATATCAACTCCCTCTTTGGCTTTGGAGCTTAAAATATTAATAAAATCTTTAAATCCACTCAGCTGAAGAAATGGAGAACAGATATAGATAGATTTTTTCGCATCCAAAAATAATTTTCTAAATTCTTCTTTCATATTAAAATATTTGACATCGGCTTGTTTTAATTCCGATTGCATACCAAATACATTATATGGTGGTAAATTAAGTATCAATTTAGGATATGCCGCAGGGATTTCTTCTGTTTCTAAATAGATCTCTGGTTGGCAACGTAGTTTAATCTTTATTTTACCAAATTTCTTTTTTGATTCCACTATTTCAAAAAAATCTTGAGATATTAAAAAATAGATGCTTTCATAAATCATCTCTTTTACGTAACCTTCGCCTTCCAGTATTTTAGTTAAATAATCAATTTCAATACTTTGTTCTGAAGATACTTTTTTAAGTAAAGAATTGAAAAGAGAATAATATTTTTTTTTAACAGGTATTCTTTCCATTTATTCACCAATAACTTATTTTAAATCTTTTATTTCCTATGAAAACATCTCTATCCAAGTAATGATTAAATTCTGAACAAACGTATTCGGGCAAATAAAGACATGAAAAACAAGCCCCAGATTCAAAAATACAAGTTGGATCAAAAGTGCAATCATGTATTTCCAGATCAACTTCTCTGAACCAATTATTTAGAGAATGCTCAAAAACATATTCAAAACCACCGATGTTGATATTAGATGTTGAATAGAGTAGAATAGATGCAGGGTTAGTAAAAATCATTTCACTACAAGAATCACTATCTAACCCAGTGTACATAGAAGAGCGTTTAATTAAGGTATGAGACAACGTATGCAAAAGAGTCTTAAGAGCAAAACAGGCATCTGTATCTTTTTCAATTTTTAAAAGTAATTCTTTCGCCTCTCCATCATTTTTTGGTTTTTCTTTTTGAATATAATTATTATCAATAAGCCAATTCGATACCCGTCTCTTATCCAGATCTATTAGAATACCTTCAGTTTCAAAAGGATATGAGTATACAGCTAAATCTTCTTTCTTTTTACCTTTCCAAATAGGAGTAAAATGGGGAACAAAACCTTGCTCATAAAATTTATTGACCCCATGAATTAAACCAATACAAGACGATATTAAATTTATATCTGAAATATATGTAATATCACTTAAACCAAAGTCTTCCTTTAACTTTTTATAACCACTCATAAGAAAATTCTTTCTTGTGTTGTCACTTATAGAATCTATATACTTATCAAAAGAAATTATTTTGTTTTTCTCTTGATTTAGAAATGCACCCTTAATAGCAAAATAATCATTATAATTTTCCAAATCAGAAGTATTGTAACAAGTTTTTAGCTCGCTGATTACTTTTTCGATTATATCAATTGACCATTTTTGTTTCCATTTTTCATCTTTTGCCTCTGAAGAAAGACCAGAAAACTCAGCATCCCTGGAAAGAAGCAAATTTTTGATGTTTTGGTCATAATAAGCTCCAAAATAACTTTCAATTTTTGAAAGATTTATATCAGATTTTATTCTATCTGAGATTTCATCAAATTTATCCAAATGTAAACCTAGTAAAATATATTCTAAATCTTCAAGTTCAATATTTTCAGTTGCTGGTATATCGACTAGTGTGATAACAACGGGACTATAAACACCTCCCTCTTTTATGGTTAAGGGTTTAAACTTCGTTGGTTTCTCCTTGCATATCACTACATTACTTTCATCCTTATGACTACAAAGAAACCTAAATATATCTATAGGTTCTTTTACTCCCAGTTTAGCACATGATCTGCAAACAACCCGCCAAGTCCCTAATGAATCTTTTTTATGTCTAATCAATTTTAAATCGCTAGTTCCATGATCTTTACATGGATAATATAAGGGGACAATTTTTCCACATTGACTACAGAACATCAAAATTGAGACCTGCTCATATTTTCCATTACAATATCTGCATTTATTGGGATTAAAACTCGCCCACTCTTTATAATTTAAAATTCTAAAATCACCGCATGTTTCGCATACAAAAGTTGTTGGGTATACTTTATGACTGCCACTATAATCCCCTTCATCTCCAAAAGTATCTGAAACCAATTTGTATTTAATTATCTTAAGAATATTCTTTTTATCAAGACTTAGTTTTGGTAGTAAAAGATTATATTTTATAATCCTTTGATTATATTGAGACATTATTTCTCTAAATAATTTCTCCTTCAATCTTTTTTCATTGTTTATTTTTAGATTTCTATCATTCTCATCAGGCAATATGTTAGTAATTCTATGAGCAAAGGCACCCCTTGTAAATATCAAATCATCTATGCAATGATATAATGCACTATACGCAGGAAATGCAAAATTGTCCTTTTCTGCAAATTCTATTTCCATATCAATCCCTTCCCTTTCGTGCATTTCGCAAAAAATTAAGATCCCAGTCATTCGGTTTTAGCAATATCTCATCTTGAATACCTCTCATGCCGTATTGGGTTCGATAATATTTATTAGCATTATCTTTCAAAGCATTTGGGAAAAAGTTTTTTTCTCCTCCACTATCTCTCTTAAGTTCATTTAGTCGCTCTTCTGCTTCGTTGGGTATTTCTAATTTAAAATATTGGGCACCTATCATTGGAGAATTCGAGACGTATGCTTTCTGTATGAAATCTATCAATTTTTTTCTATTTTCAAGATTGGTGAATATTTCGTTTACCTTGTCTACCGTGTAAATAGGTTCTCCGACAATATCTGAAAAATAATTCAGGATACTAGCATTAAAAATAGATGTAAATGTCTGTTTAAGACCGAGTCTTGACCAACGTGTTAATGGAACATCTTCAACTTTCTGTTGTAAAATATTATGATAATCAATAAAGTTTTGATAAAAACTTAAATCTCGAGCACGATTCGGATAAAACCAAACAAAAACCACTCCTGGGAATTTTCTACCGCTCCTGCTTAAAGCCTGGATATATTCAGCTGTATTTCTAGGGATTCCTTGAAATTCCATAATATTCCATTTATCTATATCAATTCCATGAGAAACAATGCTTGTAGCAAACACCGATAATAAACTTTTTTTATTTTCTTCTTTATCAAAATATTTTTCTATCAGATCAATAAGTATGTTAATGTCCTCCAGAGTGCTGTCTCCAGTTAAAATTTTTGGAATAATTTTATATTCTTCCAACTTAGAATTTGTCACCGCTTCTAAGTAATAATTCATAGAATGGACATCTGATTTTTTGTTATGGTAAGTAAGGATACTTTTATAACTTAATAGTATTGAATTAACTTCTCCTGGTTCAAACCCAGCGTTTTTTGAAAATGTATCTAAATTACTTTCTACTCTATTAATAAATTCTGATAAGTATCTTAAAGTTAATAGTGAAGCAAATTGATTATCTCTTAAATTTGGCTTTAACCCAATTATTTTTCTTTGTACAACTATATTTTTATTTTCATCTTTTTCATATTGAAAGAAAAAATCATGTTCCTTGGTTTCATCGGGTGACGCACCTGGGAATATATTAATATCTTTATGATACAAGTTTTCAATTTGTTCCTTTGCTCCAGTTATGGTTGCTGTCATTGCAATATTCTTAAAACCATACCCACACAATTCGATTTGTAAAGCTTCCATCAATGTTTCAAAATGAGCATTAATTGTGCCAAATCCTTCTCTGACAAGATGCATTTCATCCTGGATTATAAGTGTTGGACCTGTTTTAAAATCAATATTTACACTATGCCCTTTCTGTTTACATCTTCCTTGATCCGTTTCAACTTCACAAGAATCTCCATGAGGAATATAGCCATGTCCACTAGGACATGTATCAAGTTTTCCACCTAGAATATTTTTATATCTTCTATTTGATGAAATCCCTGCAAGTTTATCTACTGTAGAAACTATGAATGTTGGTAAAAATCTATATATTTCTTCATCAGTAAAAAAAAGAGAGAACTCTTTTTTGCACTCTATGCACTTATGTATGATGTATCTTTCATTTACTTTGAAATCTAAAATAACATTTCCATTACAAATGGGACATTTTTTAATAATCCGACCAGGGACTTCTTTTTTATTTTTTCTTTCTCTTTGAATTTCATCGATTATCGTTTTTGTATATCGTGGAAACTCATCAGATGATCCTACATAATATGCAACTGTAAAAGGGTCTCCATCTATTTTTTCTTCTTTTCTTATTTCTTCAGCCCAAATGAACAAATTTGATATTCTTCTTAATTGCTGAACGGATAACATTCTAAGCGGAAATTTTGTTATTGCGGTTATTCCAAATTTTTTTCCAGATAACCGATCAAAAAATGCTGAGAATAAAACGCATCCAAAATATGCTTCTGATTTGCCGCCACCCGTAGCTACATGGAGAACTTCGCAGATATCTCTATTTTTTGTTTTATCGATTATCTCAGGAATTAGAGATACAATAAAAATTATTTGAAATAGTCTCCATCTATCATATCTACTTGACTTAATGAAGGATTTATTTAATAATTCAAATGATTTTTTTGCATTAGTATTATTTTTTAAAACATTAATTCCCTCAGTAAATCTGGTTGCTATTTTTTCAAAATGGTTTAAATCTCTTTCATGTTTTTCTTTATTTTTTATTTTTGAAATTTTTTTATAATCATTCAAATAAGTTTGCATTTCTTTATTTAGTTTCTCTAACAAAGCTATATTTTTACTTGAATTTACTAATTCTTCAAAACTAATTATTAATGTATCGCTAGATAATTTAGGTATAATTTTTTCTTGAGAGAAAGAAGCGAAATGTAACGTGTTTATTTTTTTTCCATTAAAATCTGCATGACAATTAAGACATCTCAACGGGTTGGAGTATTCAAAATTAAATCCTTCATATTCGTATTCGTATTTGAAAGGAATAGGTTCTTTGCCCATCAAGTCTATTTCGAGATTGCAATCGAATAAAAACGTTTCATACCCTTTATTTTCCTCAGTATCGTTAATCATAGAAACAGTAATTAAATTTAATTTTTCCTCGTTTTGAACAAATTCTTCAATTTGTAAATGAATTCGACAATTCCATCCAAAAGAATGCGAGGTTTCACCTTTTATTCTATTAATCGCTTCAGCATATAACGATTCTTTATCCAAGGAACTGAAGGGGATGTTTTTACCTTCCGAATAAATGTTTTTATCTTTTCTTATGTCATTTATTGCATATTTGAGATCTAATGTGTTATCAATATTTTCTTCAGATAAAGTTAACTCAATGACTGGGTGAATAAAATTATATCTTTTCCAAACTCGGGCAAGATCGACATTTTCATTATCTTGATATTCTTCATAGTTATCACTAATGAATTTTATTTGTTCATCAAAAGTTGGATAAACTCTATAGAACAAAGAAAGGGAAGGTTTTACCTTAATACTTCCAGAACTATCTCTAATTAAAAATTTAACAGATAAACTATTATTCTTCACGCTGGTCAGTGTTCGATTTGTATCTCCAACAATGGAACGATCTTTACTTTTATCTGCTAGAGTCCCCAATACTATAATTTTTGAAGGTTTATCGGGAAGTTCGAATCTTGTGAAATCATTATGTGTTCCGTCTAGTTTACTAAGAACATCTTTTGCCAGAAGTTCTACGAACTTGTTGTATGAACTAATTTTAGTCATTTTTCTTCCCAAACTGCAATTTCAAAACAACAACTGCTTTATAAATCCTCAGATAACCATTCAACAGATATGATGTTAACATATGTGTTAACAAATACGAGTCCGAATCTCCCTCCCCGCGCTAATCTGTTAACAAATTTTAGTATTGATTTGATTGGTTATATTATGTAAATTACTGTTCAAAAAGCGTCAACAATAATCCCATCAGTAGCAATACCTTAAAATCGGTGTGCTAAAAAAGGTTCCATTTTCTAACGATGTTATTTTGTCTGATGGATGTAAGAATGACTAAAAGAAGAGAAAGCCTCTTTGCTTTTCTGGAACCTGAGGCTATTTTCAAAAGATAACCAGCATGATATTACTTTTTTTTCTTTTTTACTGTCTTTTTTTTCTTTGGTGGCATTTACTCTCCCTCCACAATTTTCATATTGAACAAGTGAGTTATTACCTTTATCTATATCTGAATATGCAGGTGTATCTTCAGGTAATCATCCTTGATGCAGAAGTTTCATCACCTGCATCGGCATTTAAAGAGACAAATGCACATATATCCATATATGCAAGTGCATATCCAGAGGGACAAATACTTTATTAACAGGAAAAAGCATCATTCTAAAAGACAAGTGGATGGGATGCAGGAAGATAACGAATTAGAGCTCTCTATCGACATAAAAAGACCGTTAGTCATAAGGGCTCTTAGAAGAAGTAATG